>NZ_JBSFPT010000005.1:0-95459 GCF_053588335.1 Microbacterium sp. NPDC003461
CATGCGGCCGCCCCCGCGGCGCGAAGCGCCGCCTCGTCGGCGCGGGAGCGCCGGCGCGAGCACGCGAGCGGCACGGCGAAGCCGTGCCCGAGCGCGCGCAGACTCGAAAAAGCTAGTCTTCGATCAGCTCCGGGCGGAAGCCCGCGTCGCGCAGCGCCTGCAGCACGAGCTCGCGGTGCTCGGTGCCGCGCAGCTCGACCGACACCTGCAGGTTCACCTCGCTGATCTGCAGCCCCTGCCCGTGGCGCGTGTGCAACACCTCGATGACGTTGCCCCCGGCCTCGGCGATCACCTGCGAGACCTGCACGAGCTGGCCGGGGCGGTCGGGCAGCGGCACCCGCACGGTCATGTAGCGGCCCGACGCGGCCAGGCCGTGCGCGATCACCCGCTGCATGAGCAGCGGATCGATGTTCCCGCCGGTCAGCACCGCGACGGTGTGGCCCTGCGCGCGCACCTTGCCGGCCATGATGGCCGCGACGCCGACGGCCCCCGCCGGCTCCACGACGACCTTGGCGCGCTCGAGCAGGGCCAGCAGGGCGCGGGCGATGTCGTCGTCGCTGACGGTGACGACCTCGTCCACGAGCTCCCGGATGATCTCGAAGGGCACGTCGCCGGGGCGCGCGACGAGGATGCCGTCGGCGATCGTCGGCCGCGTCTCCACCGCGACCGGGCGGCCGGCCGCGAGGGACTCCGGCACGGGGGCGGCGCTCTCGGACTGCACGCCGACGATCCGCACCGTGCGCCCGGCGGCCGCCGCGCGGGCCTTCGCGGCCGCCGCGACGCCCGCGATCAGGCCTCCCCCGCCGATCCCCAGCACGATCGTCTCGACGTCGGGCGCCTCGTCCATCACCTCGAGGCCGAGCGTGGCCTGCCCCGTGACGATGTCCCGGTGGTCGAAGGGGTGGATGAGCACGGCGCCGGTGCGCTCGGCGTGCTCGGCGGCGAGGCGCAGCGGCTCGGTGACCGTCTCGCCCCTCAGCACGACCTCGGCGCCGTAGCCGCGGGTGGCCAGCAACTTGGGCACGGGCACACCGAGCGGCATGTAGATCGTGGCGTGGATGCCCAGCTCGCGCGCGGCCAGGGCCACGCCCTGCGCGTGGTTGCCGGCTGAGGCGGCGACGACCCCGCGGGCGCGCTCCTCGGGCGTGAGGCGCGAGAGCCGGTAGGTGGCGCCGCGCACCTTGAACGATCCCGTCCGCTGCAGGTTCTCGAGCTTGAGGCTCACGGGGTGGCCGAGCACCTCGGTCAGGTGCTGCGAGGGCTGCAGTGGCGTGCGCTCGATGACACCGGCGAGGCTCGCCGCGGCGGCCTCGATCTCGGCGAGCCCGGGCGTCGCGGACGTCCCCCGGGTCTGCTCGGCCATGGTCATGCCCGACTCCCTTCGTCGCCGGCCGGCGGCGCCGGCTCCGCCTCGTCGTCGGGGGCGTCGGCCTTCGGGCCGTCGTCCTTGGCCCCGTCGCCGCGGACCGATCTGGGCACGGTGCTCCAGATCACATCCGCGTCGGGCGGCGCGCCGGTGCGCCACGATCCGCTCGCCAGGGTGACGGCGACGACGTTCACGAACGCCGCCACGGGCACCGCGAACAGCGCTCCCGCGATGCCGCCGATCATCGATCCGCCCGCCACGACGAGCACGACGGCGAGCGGGTGCACCTTGACGGCCGACCCCATCAGCAGCGGCTGCAGCAGGTGGCTCTCGACCTGCTGCACGAGCAGCACGACCGCGAGCATCGCCACGGCGATCCAGATGCCGTTGTAGGCGAGCGCGATCACGACCGCGATGGCTCCCGTGACGATCGCGCCGACGAAGGGCACGAACGCGCCGAGGAACACGAGCACCGCGATGGGGATCGCCAGCGGCACGCCGAGCAGCACGGCGCCGATGCCGATGCCGACCGCGTCGATCGTGGCGACGATGATCTGCGTGCGCGCGTAGTTGATGAGGGTGCGCCAGCCGTTGCGGGCCGAGGCGTCGACCGCGGGGCGCGAGGAGCGCGGGAACAGCCGCAGCGTCCAGCGCCAGATCGAGGCGCCGTCGGCGAGCAGGCAGATGAGGATGAACAGGGCCAGCAGCAGCCCCGCACCGAGGTGGCCGACGGTGGTGCCGACGGTCAGCGCGCCGCTGAGCAGCGTCTCGGCCTGCTCGCTGAGGAAGCGGAAGCCGGTGTCGAACGCGTCGCTGATCTGGCGCTCCGTCAGCAGCCCGCTCGAGATCGCCCAGTCGCGCAGATCGACGATGCCCTGCGCGGCGCGGTCGCGCACCTCCCCCGCCTCGCGGCTCACCTGCCACACGACGAGCCAGATGAGGCCGATGACGATCGCGAGGGTGCCGAGCACCGAGACGACGATCGCGAGCACGCGCGGGACCCGCAGTCGCAGCATGAGCGTGAACCCCGGGTACAGCAGCGCCGTGATGAGGATCGCGACGAGCAGCGGGATGACGAGCAACTTGAACTGGATGACCAGCCAGACGCCCACGCCCACGGCCGCGGCGATGATCAGGAGCCGCCACGCGTAGGCCGTCGCGACGCGCAGTCCCGTCGGGACCTCCACGCCGTCCACCCCCGACGGGCTCGGCGCGGCCGCCCGCGGTCGCAGGAAGTCCCAGAACCCCCGGTTCGAATCGAGCGAGGGGCGGTTCTCGTCGCTCATCTGGCCAAGTCTAGGACCACGCCGTATGCCCGCACCGTGATGCGCGGTCTCAGCCGTCCAGGAAGTCGGCCATGAGCGGACCGGCCGTGCTCGCGCCGCCGTCGCCGCGCTCCACGAACACCGCCACGGCCAGGTCGCCGTGGAACGCGATCATCCACGCGTGGCTCGCGAGATCGCCGTTCTCGTCGGGCTCGCCGAACTCCGCCGTGCCGGTCTTGGCTCCCACGCCCGCACCCAGCCCCGCGAGGGCGCTTCCCGAGCCCTCGGTGACGACCGCCTCCATGAGGCCCCGCAGCGTCTCGGCCTCCTCGGCCGTGAGCGAGGACTCCGCCTGCTCGCCGGGGGCGACGAGGTACGGCGACACGGTGCGCCCCGCGGCGACCGAGGCGGCGACCGTCGCCATGCCGAGCGGCGTCTCGGTGACGATGCCCTGGCCGATCATGTTGGCCGCGTGCTGGGTCAGGGAGTCGGTGTCGTCCGGCCCCACGACGCCCAGGGAGGCCGCGGCGTCGCGCAGATCGGCGTCGGTCACGCGGTCGTTCAGGCCGACGAACGCCGTGTTGCAGGAGTTCGCGACGGCGGCGCGCAGGGTGATGCCGCCCAGCGCGGAGGCGGGGTACTCGCCGTAGTTGTGGAACGTGTAGCCGTCGACCGTGACCTCATCCGCGCATGCCACGGCGTCGTCCGGTGCCATTCCGGACCGCAGCAGGGCGAGCGTCGTCACGACCTTGAACGTGGAGCCCGGCGCGTACCGGCCGCTCGTGGCGGCGTCGAAGCCGCCGTTGCCGGGGCCGTTCGCGGCGGCCAGGATCTCGCCCGTGGACGGCCGGATCGCCACGAGCGCGCTCGCGGGCTCGACGCCCGCCAGCACCGCCTCGGCCCGCTGCTGCAGCGCGATGTCGAGCGTGGTCTGCAGCGGCTCGCCGTCCTCCGCCGGCCACTCGGCGAGCACGCGCGGATCCTCGTCGTCCTCGCCCGTCGACGCCGTGATGGTGACGGCCGGGGTGCCGCGCAGACGGTCGTTGTACTCGCCCTGCAGCCCCGACAGCCCGGTCTGCTCCCCGGGGGCGATCGCGCCGTCCGAGTTCTCGATGATCTCGGCCGTCGCCTCGCCGACCGTGCCGAGGATCTCGCGGGCGAACGTGCGGGTCGGCGCGAGCTGCATGGTCGTCTCGACGGCGCTCGCGCCGGGGATCTCGGCGAAGTCCGCCGGAACACGCGTGGCCGCGTCCTCGGGGCGCAGCACGATCGCCTCGACGAAGGCGAGCTCGCCCATCGCCGCGGCCCGCGCCGCGAACTCGTCGGCGTCGACCTGCAGTGCCGCGGCGATGTCGCGCGCGCTCTGGTCGACCTGGCCCGCGTCGATCCAGCTCTTGTCGAGGCCGTACCGCGTGACGGGCCGCTCCGTGACGATGGGCTCGCCGCCCGCGCCCACGATCGGCGCGCGCGGCGGATAGGCCCGTTCGACGCCGACCGTCTCGCCCTCCTCCAGGCCGTCGGCGACGAGCGCGGGCGACCACGGAAGGGCCCATTCGCCCGTCTCGCCGTCGCGGGTGAGCTCGAGCGTCTGCTCGTACGTCCACTCCCGCCCGTCGACGTCCCACGTCCACTCCGCCGGCACGGTCGCGACGTCCCCGTCCCGCTCGACCTCGCCGAGTGCGACGTCCAGCTCGTATCCGGCGAGCGGCTCGACGAGCGACGCGAAGTCGTCGCCGCCCGTCGCGCTCTCGGGCAGCTCGTGCCGCTCGAGAGCGGACTCGACGGCGGTGAGGGCCTCGTCGAGACCGTCGTCGCCCGGCGCGCAGCCGACGAGCCCGAGGGTCGTGAGGAGGACGAGGGCGGAGGCGGCGGGGATCCGAGACATCGCGGCCAGTATGGCAGGCCCCTCCGACGCGCCGGGCGCGACCGGGCCGATGCGCCGACGCGCCGCCGACCGCGCGGCGTATCGGGACGGATGGATCGTCGGGAGGCATGTCGGAGCCCCGCAGTAGCGTGGAGCGATGACGACCACGCGGATCGAGACCCTCAGCGCGGCCCAGGCGCGGCGCATCGCCCTGGGCGCGCAGGGCTTCGGCGGCGCGCGGCCCGCCGCCGCGGGGCCCGCGCGGCTGCACTCGGCGATGGAGCGGATGGGCGCGCTGCAGATCGACTCGGTGAACGTGTTCGCGCGCTCGCACTATATGCCGCACTTCGCGCGCCTCGGCGCCTACGATCGCGACGCTCTCGACCGGATGCTCTTCGGGCGCCGCGCCCGCTACGTGGAGTACGTGGCGCACGAGGCGGCGCTCGTGCCCGCGGCGGACTGGTCGCTGTGGCGGTTCCGCATGGACGCCTTCCGCGCGCGCTACGACGACTGGGCGCGCGCGCACGCGCCGACGCTCGACCGCCTGCGCGCCGAGCTCGCCGAGCGCGGTGCGGTCCGGCCGGCCGACCTCCACGACGAGTCGCCCCGCGCGCCGCGCGGCCCCTGGTGGGACTGGGACGACGTCAAGCGGGGGCTCGAGCTGATGTGGCGCTTCGGCGAGGTCGCGATCGCGGGCCGGCGCGGATTCGAGCGCAGCTATGCCCTGGCCGAGCGCGTGATCCCCGCCGACGCGCTCGCCCGCGAGGTGCCGCGCGCGGAGGCGATCCGCGAGCTCGTGCGCCGCGCCGCCCGCGCGCACGGCATCGCCACCGCGCCCGACATCGCCGACTACTACCGCCTGAAGGCGCGCGACGTCGCCCCGGCCATCGCCGATCTCGCCGACGCGGGCGAGCTGCTTCCCGTGCGCGTGGCGGGCTGGGATCGCGGCGGCAGGCCGCTGCCCGCCTGGCTGCACCGCGACGCCGCCGTGCCCCGCCGCGTCGACCGCGTCGCGCTGCTCACGCCGTTCGACCCCGTGGTGTGGTTCCGCGACCGCGCCCTGCGGATGTTCGGCTTCGACTACCGGATCGAGATCTACGTGCCGGCGCACAAGCGGCGCTTCGGCTACTACTCCCTGCCGGTGCTCGTGGGCGACCGCCTGGCGGCCCGCGTCGACCTCAAGGCCGACCGCGCGGGTTCGACTCTGCTCGTGCAGTCCGCCTGGTGGGAGCGGGACGCCCCGGCCGACGCGGCCGCGCGGATCGCCGCGGAGCTGCAGCGCGCGGCGGCGTGGCAGGGCCTCGAACGGGTCTCGGTCTCGGGGTGGGGCGACGCGGCGCACGACATCGCCGACGCGCTGCCCGGCGCCGAGCGCCACGACCACCCGCGCGCGCCGCTGGCGCCGGCGATCCCGCTGCCGCGCGCGGAGCAGACGGAGCGGGCGTCGTGACGGCCCCCGGCGACGCGGCCGCGGCGCCGGGACGCGCGCGCCGCACGCGGGCCGTGCTCGTCGCCGCCGTGGTCGTGGCGCTGCTCGCCGGCGGGATCGGCGCGTGGTGGATCGCCTCGCGCGGATCGGACCCCCGCGACACGGCGGAGCGCTACCTCACCGCGCTCGTCCGGGGCGATGCCGAGGCGCTCGACGCCGTGACCGATGCGGACGACGACGCGCTCGCGCTGTTCGCACGGGCCCGCGCCCACGTCTCGGACGCCGCCCTCGGCGCCGTCGAGACCGACGGCGACCGCGCCGAGCTGCACGCCGAGGTCACGCTCGACGGCGAGCCGCGCGAGGTCGCCGTGCCCATGGCGCGCGCCGGTGATACGTGGATCGTGCGAGCGACCACTGCCCTCACCGTGACGCCGTCCCGCGGCGACGCCTTCGCCATCGGCGACCGCGCGTTCGCGGCCGACGACACCCCGATCCTGCTGCCCGGCGCGTACGAGGTGACCGCGCTGCCGGGCGACATCCTCGACGGCGCGGCCCGCGTCGCGATCCTGCCCGGCCAGGAGTCCGCCGACGTCGAGCTCGATGCGACCGTCGCCGACGGCGCGACCGAGATCGTGCAGGAGCGGCTCGAGGGGCACGCCGAGCGCTGCGCGGCGGCGACCGACGCCGTCCCGGCCGCGTGCGGGATCGTCGTCCCCTGGGCGGCCGATCTGCGCGAGCTCGAGCGGATCGCGTTCACGATCGAGCGCTTGCCCCGGGCGTCGCTGGATGCCGACGCGGGCACGTTCCAGGCCACGGGCGGCGCGCTCGTCGCGGAGGCCTCCGGCGTCGCGCACGACGGCTCCGCGCAGAGCTTCACGTATCGCACCGACGATTGGACGATGCGCGGAACGCTCACCTTCCGCGACGCGCAGCTGATCCTGTCGGTGTTCTGACCCGTCGCACGGCGTAACACGAATCGGGCGGCCGGCATCGCGGCGATAGCGTCGGAGCATCCGCATCCCGGCCGTCACGCACTCGGAGTCCACCATGCCGTTCCCCCGCCTGCTCCCCTCGCTCGCCGCCGCCGTCGTCGTCGCGCTCGCGCTGACGGGTTGCGGCGCCGCCGCCCCCGCCGACCAGCCGGAGGACGAGAAGACGACGCTCCGGTTCGGCTTCAACCCTGGCCCCTACCGCGAGATGTTCGAGCAGGGCATCCAGCCGATCCTCGAGGAGGACGGCTACACCGTGGAGATCAGCGAGTTCACCGACGGGATCATCACGAACGTCGCGCTCGCGGACGGCGAGGTCGACGCGATCATCATGCAGCACCCGGTGTTCCAGGAGTCGGTCAATGAGCAGGAGGGGCTGCACAACGCCTCCCTCGTCCAGGTGCCGGGGCCGCCGATGGCGCTGTTCGGCGGCCAGAGCGACGCCCTGGACGATGTCGAGCCCGGCGCGACCGTCGCGGTGCCGAACCAGCCCTCGAACATGTACCGCGCCTTCCAGGTGCTCGCCGATGTCGGCTGGATCGAGCTCAGCGACTCGATCGATCCGGCGACCGCCTCCCCGGCAGACATCTCCGAGCACGTCGCCGGCATTGAGATCGTCGCGATCGAGAACGCGCAGCAGGTCGCGTCGCTGTCCGACGTGGACTACTCGGTGATCCAGGGCAACTTCGTCGTCTCGGGCGGACTGGACCTGACCGACGCCCTCGCGCTCGAGGAGCTGACGGACGAGTTCTCCGTGGTCGTGACCGTGGACGAGCCGAACCTCGAGACCGCGTGGGCGAAGGACATCAAGGCCGCCTACGAGTCGGAGGAGTTCGCCGCATACATCGCCGGCGACCCGCAGTACGCCGGTTACAACATCCCCGACGCGCTGGAGGACTGAGCGCCGGTGACCGACACAGCCTCCACCTCGCCCGAGGTCGCGGCCCTCGTCGAGTTCGAGCGCGTCTCGCGCGTCTTCCCCGGGCGCCGTGGCGCGCGGGTCACCGCCCTCGACGAGGTGACGCTGCGGGTGCCGCGCGGGAGCATCTTCGGCGTCATCGGCCACAGCGGCGCCGGCAAGTCCACGCTCGTGCGCCTCGTCAACGCGCTCGAGCGCCCCACATCGGGCGTCGTGCGCCTCGACGGGGTGGATCTGGCCGCGCTCGACGGCCGCGAGCTCCGCGCGATGCAGAAGCGCACCGGCATGGTGTTCCAGCAGTTCCACCTGCTCGAGACGATCACCGTGCGCGAGAACGTCGCCCTCCCCCTTCGCCTGGACGGCGTGCCCGCAGGCCAGGCCCGCACGCGCGCCGACGAGGCCCTCGCCTTCGTCGGGCTCGCCGCGAAGGCCGACGCCCACCCCGGTGATCTCTCGGGCGGCCAGAAGCAGCGGGTCGGGATCGCGCGGGCGATCGTGCGCAATCCCGAGATCCTGCTCTGCGACGAGGCCACGAGCGCGCTCGACCCGACGACGACGGAGCAGATCCTCGGGCTGCTGCGCCGCATCAACCGCGAGTACGGCACGACGATCCTCGTCATCACCCACGAGATGGACGTCATCAAGGATCTCTGCCACGAGGTGGCGGTGATGGAGGCCGGTCGGGTCGTGGAACAGGGGTCTGTGCTCGACGTGTTCGTGCGCCCCCGCAGCGCCACCACGTCGGCGTTCGTCGAGTCGGTCGTGCCGCAGACGCTGCCGGCGCGCGTCGTCGAGCGGATCGGCGGCGACCATCTCTGGCGACTGCTCCTGCTGGACGAGCAGGTCACGGCGCCGATCGTCGCCACGCTGATCGCGGAGATCGGCGTGGGCGTGAACATCCTGCACGCCGACATGACCGAGATCCAGCAGCACACCGTCGGCCAGCTCATCATCCAGCTGGACGGCGATCCCTCCCGGATCCGGCGGGCGCGGCAGTACCTCGAGGATGCGGTGCTCACGGTGACGGAGGTGCGTGCGGCATGAGCGCGCCCTTCACCCTGATCACGACGGAGCAGTTCTTCTCCGAGCTGGTCATGACGCTGTACATGGTGGGCGTGTCGCTCGCCATCGGCGCGGCGCTCGGCATCGTCATCGGCACGATGCTCGCGGTCACCCGTCCCGGCGGCATCCTGCCGAATCGCCCGCTGTTCCTCGTGCTGGGCACGTTCGTGAACCTGGTGCGCTCGCTGCCGTTCATCATCCTGCTCGTCGCGATCCTGCCGTTCACCCGCTTCGTCGTCGGATCGTCCATCGGTCCGGAGGCGGCGATCGTGCCGCTGGTCGTCATGATCGCGCCGTACATCGGCCGCCTCGTCGAGAACTCGATGCTCGAGGTGCCCGGCGGCATCATCGAGGCGGCGCGGTCGATGGGCGCCACCCCATGGCAGATCTTCCGCCGCTTCCTGCTGCCGGAGGCGCGGGGATCGCTGATCCTCGCGCTCACCACGGCGACGATCGGCCTCATCGACGCATCGGCGATGGCCGGCACCGTCGGGGCGGGCGGCATCGGCGATCTCGCGATCTCGTACGGCTACCAGCGCTTCGACGGATTCGCCATGCTCGTGACCGTGATCGCACTCATCGTCATCGTGCAGCTCGTGCAGGCGGCGGGCAACGCGCTCGCCCGCCGGGTGCGGAGGCGCTGAGGTGGCCGTCTTCCGCGCCGCGCAGCGGGTCGCGTCGCTGCCGCCCGGCTTCTTCGGCGAGATGGATCGGCGCATCGCGCAGGCACGCGCCCGCGGCGTCGACGTCATCGACCTGTCCAAGGGCAACCCCGACCTGCCCACGCCGCCGGCGATCGTGCGGGCGATGCAGCGCGCGGTCGCCGACCCGGTGCACCACCGCTACCCCGCCGCCACGCCGCTGCCCTCGCTCGCGCGGGCCATCGCCGCCGCGTACGCCCGCGACCACGGCGTCACGGTGGATCCCGAGGCCGAGGTGGCGGCGTTCCACGGTTCGCACGAGGCGCTGCTGGCCGCCTTCCAGGGCCTCGTCGACCCGGGGGCCACCGTGGTGCTGCCCGACCCGGGGTACCCGGCCTACCGCTCGCTCGCCGCGCTGGCCGGTGCGGGCATCGCCGAGTTGCGGCTCGACGCCGCTCGCGGGTACCGGCCGGACGCGCGCGGTTTCGCGGGCGCGGACGAGGCGGCGCTCGTCGTGCTGAACTCGCCGCACAATCCCACGGGAGCACTGGTGGACGCCGCCGAGGTCGGGGAGGTGCTCGCGCTCGCGGAGCGTCTGGGCGCTGCGCTCGTCCACGATTTCGCGTACTCCTCGCTCGGCTTCTCGGGCCGGCCGCTGTCGGCGCTCGCCGTCGACGCGTCCGGGGAGCGCACGGTCGAGATCTCCACGCTCTCGAAGACATACAGCATGGCGGGCTGGCGCCTCGGCTTCGCGGCCGGGAACGCGTCGCTGATCGCCGCGATGCGGCGCTACCAGAGCCATGCGCTCAGCACGATCTTCGGGGCGACGCAGGAGGCGGCGGCCGCCACGCTGTCCGGCGACCAGGACGCGGCCGAGGCGCTCGTCGAGGTCTACCGCGCGCGCCGCGACGCCGTCGTCGCGGCGCTGCGCGAGTCGGGGTGGCGCGTCGAGGCCCCCGGCGGCACCTTCTTCGTGTGGCTGGCGGTCCCCGGCGACGACGGGGCCTTCGCCGCCCGCCTGCTCGAGGAGCACGGCGTCGCGGTCGCGCCGGGCAGCGGCTTCGGCCCCGGCGGTGCCGGGCACGTGCGCATCGGGCTCGTGCACGACGAGGCGACGCTGCGCGCGGCCATCGCGCGCTTCCCCGCACCGGAGGCGTCGGCGTGAGCGGCCTGCGCCATCCCGGCCCCGGCGTCGTCGCGAGCGGCGAGGGCGCGCTCGATGCGCTGCCCCGCGTCCTCGACCGGATCGGGGCGCGACGGGTGCTCTCGGTGCACGGCAGGCGTGCCCGGCGCGCCGTCGCTGCGCACCTGCCCGCGCTCGACCCCGTCGAGACCGTGGACGCGGCATTCGGCGGAGAGTGCAGCCCCGCCGAGATCGCGCGCCTGGGAGCGCTCGCCCGCGACGCGGACGCGGTGCTCGGCATCGGCGGCGGGAAGGCGCTGGACACCGCGAAGGCGGTCGCGGTCGAGGCCGGCGTCCCGGTCGTCCTCGTGCCGACGCTGGCGAGCACCTGCTCGGCGTGGTCGCGCGTGAGCGTGTTCTACGACGACGACCACCGCCATCTGGGCCACGCGGAGCACGAGACGCCGACCCATGCGCTCCTCATCGAGCCTCGTGCGGTGTTCGACTCCCCGCCCGAGTTCTTCGTGTCGGGCATCGCCGACACGCTCGCGAAGTGGTTCGAGGTGCGGCCCCTGCTCGAGCGCGGCGACGCCTCCGTGCTCACCGCGATCGGCCGCGATGCCGCGCGGCGCTGCCGGGACGCGGTCCTCGTGCACGGCGTCACCGCCGTGCACGACATGAGGGCGGGCCGGCTCAGCGACGCGTGGCGCGACGTCATGGAGGCCGCGATCGTGTCGGCCGGGATCGTCGGAGCGTTCGCGGGGCCCCACGGGCGCGCGACGGCGGCGCACCCCGTCTCGGACGGGCTGAGCGCCGTCGACGGCACCCGCGACCTGCTCCACGGCGTCAAGGTCGCGTACGGGATCCTCGTGCAGCTCGCACTCGAGGCGCACTGGAACGACATCGACGCCCTCGCCGGGCTCTATGCCGACCTGGGGCTGCCGCGCTCGCTGGCCGACCTCGGCATCGACGCCGGCGACCGCGCGTCGCTGCACGCCATCGCCGCCGTGGCGGCGGACGAGCGCTCGTCGCTGCACCTGCTCCGGTCCGGGCTGCGAGCCTCGGACGTGGTCGAGGCGATGTCCGCGCTCGAACGACATCAGCTCCCGCTGCCCCGCGTCGCCCTCACGGCGGCGCCCGTTCCATCCCTCTGATCGAATCCACCACCGAAGGAGAAACCCATGGCCGACGTCGAGAGCTTCCAGCTGGATCACACCGCCGTCCTCGCGCCGTATGTGCGGCTCATCGCCGTCGAGCGCGGGCCCCGCGGCGACGCGATCTCGAACTTCGATCTGCGCTTCGTGCAGCCCAACCAGGGCGAGATCCCGACGGCCGGGCTCCACACCATCGAGCACCTGCTGGCGAGCCTGCTGCGCGACCGGATGGACGGCGTCATCGACTGCTCGCCGTTCGGCTGCCGCACCGGCTTCCACCTGATCGTGTGGGGCGAGCGCACGCTGGAGGAGATCACGCCGGTCGTCGCCGACAGCCTGCGCGCGATCGCCGAGGACGTCACCTGGGACGACGTGCCGGGGGTGAGCGCGGTCGAGTGCGGCAACTACCGCGACCACAGCCTGCACAGCGCCCGCGAGTGGGCGGCCCACATCGTGGCGCAGGGGATCAGCACGGACCCGTTCCGCCGGGTGGTCGCGTGACCTTCCCCGAGCTGCGCGGCCGGGTGGTGCTCGTCACCGGCGGCGCGAGCGGCATCGGAGAGGCGACCGTCGCGGCCTTCGCCGCCGAGGGAGCGACGGTGGTGAGCGCCGACGTCGCCCACGCCTCCGCGACGCCGACGGTCGCGCCGGACGGCGGCTGGCAGATCCGCCTCGACGTGGCCGATGAGCCCGCCGTCGACGCGGCCGTCTCGGCGATCCGCGACCGGGTCGGGCCGGTGGACGTGCTCGTCCACGCGGCCGGCACATCGACGATGGCGTACACGACCGAGACGACCCTGCCCGACTGGAACCGCAACCTCGAGGTGAACGCCACCGGCTCGTTCCTCGTCGCCCGCGCGGTGGCGCGGCAGCTCGTCGCGACGGGGCGGCAGGGCCGGCTCGTCCTCATCGCGTCGCAGGCGGGGAAGAACGGCTACCGGGGCATGAGCGGCTACGTCGCCTCGAAGCACGCCGTGCTCGGCCTCGTGCGGACGATGGCGGTCGAGCTCGCGCCGCGCGGGATCCTCGTGAACGCCATCTGCCCTGGCATCATCGAGACCCCGATGAAGCACCGGGAGCGCGAGGAGGGAGCCGTCGTGCGCGGGATGACGGCCGCCGAGATCGAGGCCGAGGACAACGCGCAGGTGCCGCTCGGGCGGACCGGTCAGCCGTCCGACGTCGCCGGCGTCGCGCTGTTCCTCGCGAGCCGACTCTCGTCGTACATGACCGGCCAGGGCATCAACGTCACGGGCGGCATGACGATGCACTGAATCCCCGATGCAGCTTGTTCAGAACTGCAGGGTGTCGATCGGCAAGTGCAGTTCTTTCAGAACTGCACGCGCGGCGGCTCGGCGATGGCGGCGCCGTCGACCACCTCGAAGAACTCCCGCTCGTGGAAACCGAGCTGGCGGGCGAAGAGGTTGTTGGGGAAGACCTTGATCTTCGTGTTCAGCTCGCGCACGCCGCCGTTGTAGAAGCGGCGCGACGCCTGGATCTTGTCCTCGGTGTCGACGAGCGACTGCTGCAGCTGCAGGTAGTTCTGGCTCGCCTGCAGCTGCGGGTACGCCTCGGCGACGGCGAACAGGCTCTTGAGCGCCTGCTCCATGTGGCCCTCGGCCACACCCGCGGCGCGCGGCGTGGTCGCCTGCAGCGTCTCGGCCCGCGCGCGCGTGACGTTCTCGAACACCGCCTTCTCGTGGGCCGCGTATCCCTTCACCGTCTCGATGAGGTTCGGGATCAGATCCGCCCGACGCTTGAGCTGCACGGTGATGTCGCTCCACGCCTCGTCCACCCGGACGTTCAGCTGCACGAGCGAGTTGTACGTCGCCCACAGGTAGATGCCGACGATCACCGCAATGGCCACGATGATCCCGACCGGAATCAGCAACTCCATGGAGAACCCCCTGTTCGCGACCCCATCCTAGAGGCCGCCCATCCGCGCCGGCAGGGAATCCCCCGGATCCCGCCCGCGCCGGTTCGGGTAGCGTCATGGCGTGACCGCCGCACGCTCGTTCCGCGCCGCCGTCCCCGCCGATGTGCCCGCCATCGTCGCGCTCGTCCAGCGCGCCTACCGTGGCGAGGCCAGCCGCGCCGGATGGACGACCGAGGCCGACCTGCTCGACGGGCAGCGCACGGACGCCGAGCAGGTGCACGCGCTGCTGAGCACGGCCGGCTCCGTCGTGCTGCTGGCCGAGCGTGACGGAGCGCTCGCGGGCTGCTGCCACCTCGAGCGCCGCGAGGGCCACGCGTACTTCGGCATGTTCGCCGTCGACCCCACCGCGCAGGGCGGCGGGATCGGCGGGGCGCTGCTGGCCGAGGCCGAGCGCAGGGCGCGCGAGGAATGGGATCTTCCCGAGCAGCGGATGACCGTGATCACGGCACGCCCCGACCTCATCGCCTGGTACGAGCGCCGCGGCTACCGCCGCACCGGCGCGCGCAGCCCGTTCCCATACGGCGACGAGCGCTTCGGCATCCCGCGCCGCGACGACCTCGAGTTCGAGACGCTCGCCAAGTCGCTCGTCGTCACGCACGCGCCGGATCGAGCGCCAGCCCGCTCGTGAACACGCGGCGTTCGCCCGTGAAGGGATCGTCGAACGCGAGGCGCTGGGCGAGCAGCTGCAGCGCGTGGCGGAAGTCGTACGGGTCGGGACCGAGGTCCTCGGGGTAGACCGGATCGCCGAGGAGCGGCAGTCCGAGGCCGTTCATGTGCACGCGCAGCTGGTGGGTCTTGCCCGTGTGCGGCCGCAGCACGAACTCCCCGGCCCAGCGGCCGGCGTGCGCGAAGGTGCGCACGAGCCGCATGGTCGTGTGCGCGTTCGGCTCGCCCGGGATCACCCGTACCGGCCGCTCCCCGTCGACCTTGAGCAGCCGGCTGCGCACATCGCGGTCCTCGCCGGTCTCGAGCCCGAGCGGCAGCGGGTCGCCGGGCGACCACCCAGGTGGCAGCCACGCGAGCGCGCGGTACGTCTTGTCGATCTCGCGCCGCTGGAACAGCACCTGGTACGCGCCACGGGTGCGGGGCCGCCGCGACAGCACGAGCAGCCCCGCCGTGACCCGGTCGAGGCGGTGGATGGCGACGAGCTCGTCCTCGCCGCGGGCCGCGCGCAGCCGCGTCACGACGCACTCGCGCACGAAGACGCCGTTCGGCGTGGAGGCGAGGAAGTGCGGCTTGTCCACGACGAGCAGGTCGTCGTCCTCGTGCACGATGCGCACCTCGAACGGCACGCGGTCCTCATACGGGATCGGCTTGTGGAACCAGTAGAAGCCGCCGGGCTCCACGGGGTCGTCGAGGCCGACGGCCGCGCCGCGCGCGTCGACGAGCGAGCCCTCCCGCACGAAGTACTCGGGCTCCAGCGGGCTCGCGCCGAAGGCCTGCTCGCGCCCCATCGTCTTCGGGATCACGGTGCCCGCCAGCCACTCGCGCACGGTGGCCGGCACGGGCAGGTGCGCCGCGGCGTGCGTCTCGCGCCCGCCCGGGGCCCGCAGCCGTGCGGCGGAGATGCCCTCGCGCGGCGGCAGTACGCCGGTCCTTCCCGATGACCTCACGAGCATCGGAGTCTACGCGGGCCCGCGTGGGCGAACCCGGGGCGTCCGATCAGAACCGGGCGAGGATGTCGGCGACGCCCTCGCGGAAGCGCGGGCACGTCGAGATGTCGTGCGCGGTGCACCGGAAGGCGTGCTCGGTCATCTCGCGCGAGCGCCTCATCTCCTCCATGCGGCGGTCCAGATCCGCCAGGTGCGCCTGCAGCACCTCGTGGCGGCCGTGGCCGTCGCCCTCCAGCAGCACGGCGATCTGCTCGAGGCTCATGCCGGCGGCCTTGCTGCGCAGGATGATCGCGATGCGCGCCACGTCGTCCTCGCCGTAGCGCCGCCGTCCGGCGGTGTCGCGCCGCGGCCGCAGCAGCCCGACCGACTCCCAGTGGCGCAGCACGTGCGTGGGCAGCTCGAACCTCGAGGCCACCTCGCCGACCGCCCAGCGCGCGCCCCGATCCTCCGCATTTGACTTCATGTCGACATGAAGTCACACACTGGCTCACGACGCAAGTCCGACGGACGGAAGGATCGACATGTACGACGTGATCGTGATCGGGGCGGGGCCCGCGGGCCTGCAGGCGGCCCTCACCCTGGGGCGGATGCACCGCACCGTGCTGCTGCTCGACTCGGGCGAGTACCGCAACGGGACGGTCGCCCACATGCACAACGTGGTCACCCACGACGGCACGCCGCCCGCAGAGTTCCGCGCCACCGCCCGCGCCCAGCTCGCGGCCTACGCGGGCGTCGAGCTGCGCGAGGCGTCCGCGCGCGACGTCTCGGGCAGCGTCGACGACTTCGCCGTGGCGCTCGATGACGGCTCCACGGCGCGGGGGCGCCGCGTGATCCTGGCCACGGGCGTGGCCGACGAGCTGCCCGACGTGCCCGGGCTGGCGGAGCTGTGGGGGCGGCGCGCCTTCGCGTGCCCGTTCTGCGACGGCCACGAGCACGCCGGCCGGCCGATCGCGCTGCTGGGCACCGCCCGGGCGGCACACCTGGTCGCACTGCTGGGCGGGATCGCCGAGAGCATCACGGTCTTCCCCATCGGCCAGCCGGCGACCGAGGACGAGCACCGGGCGCTCGAGGCCGCCGGCGCCCGCGTCCACCCCGGCCCGGCGATCGCTGTGCGGGAGGAGGGCGACGGCGTGCGCGTCGACACCGCCGAGGGCGGGACCGTCGTGGCCGGCGTGTTCATCGCGGCGGGCGGGATGCGCCAGCGGGCGCCCTTCGCGGAGCGGCTCGGGCTGCGCACGCTCTCCTCGGGAGCCATCGAGATCGACGAGTTCGGCCGCACCTCGCTGCCGGGAGTCTCGGCCGCGGGCGACCTCGCGCACCGGGCCACCCTCCCGGGCCCCGTCGCATCGGTCGTCATGGCCGCGGCCGCGGGACAGATGGCGGCGGCCGGCATCGTCCAGGAGCTGACGGCGCACTGAGCCGGGGGCGCCCGCCGGCGTCACACCATGCGCGCGGAGACGGCGGTCACGATGGGAATGACGATCGCTCCGACCGCGAGCGGGAGCACGAGCGCGATCCACTCGAAGTCGGCAAGCGTATCGCCGCCGAGAACGCAGGATCAGGCCGGCCGGGCGCCGTCGCGCCGCGCGGCCCGCTCGCGCGGGTCGAGCACGCGCAGCGCGACGTGCACGAGCGGGCCGATCAGGATCGCGAAGAGCACCGTGCCGATCCCGACCGTGCCGCCCAGCAGCCAGCCGAGCGCGAGCACGGTGAGCTCGACCGTCGCCCGCCCGCGCCAGTGCGGCCAGCCGAGGCGCTGGTGCAGCCCTGTCATGAGGCCGTCGCGGGGGCCAGGGCCCAGGTGCGCGCCGATGTAGATGCCGCTGCCCACGGCGACCACGACGATGCCGCCGAGCAGGGCGAGCAGCTGCAGCGCAAGGTGATCGGGCCGCGGCACGAGGTCGACCGTCACCTGCATCACGGTGCCGACGAGCAGCACGTTCAGCACCGCGCCGATGCCCGGGCGCTGGCGCAGGGGGATCCACAGCAGCAGCACGAGCGCGCCCAGCAGGTTGGCGACCCAGCCGATCCCGATGCCCGTGCGGCGCGCGAGGCCGTCGGCGAGCACGGTCCACGGGTCCAGGCCCAGGCCCGCGATCACCGTGAGCCCCACGCCGATGCCGAACACCGCGAGGCCCACGACCAGGCGCAGGGTGCGCCGGGCGAGCGAGACGGATCGGGGGCGTGCGGCGAGGGTCATGCCCCCAGTCCAGCGCATCGGCCGCCGAGGCGCGCGGTCCAATCCCGGGTCCGTGGCCGCGGGGCACTCGCGGCTCAGACGAGCGCGTCGACGAGCGTCGACGCGGCCGGCGCGTCGCGGGATGCGGCGACCTCGCCCCACGCCTCCGCGAGAAGCGCGGCGGCGCGGACGAGCGTGGCGGGCGCGCCCGTGAACGGCACGCGCAGGTGCCGCTCCAGCCCGCCGCCCACCGAGAAGCGCGGTCCGGCGCTCAGGAGCACGCCGCGCCGGCGCGCGGCGAGCACGAGCGCCGAGCTGCGGGCGGCGCCGAGGCCCACCCAGAGCGCGACGCCGCCGGCGACGTCCGGCACCTGCCAGCCCTCGACGCGGCGCAGCTCGGCGGTGAGGGCATCGCGCCCCGCCCGCAGCTGCGCCCGGCGCTGCGCGATGATCTCCGGCATCATGCCCACCAGCCGCTCCGCGACCGCCTGCTCCACCTCGGGGGTGCCGAGATCCGCCGCGGGCCGCGCCACCGCCAGCCGCTGGATCGTCTCCCGGTCCGCGCGGACCCAGCCCACGCGGATCCCGCCCCACACCGTCTTGCCGAGCGAGCCGAGCGTGACGATGCCGGGGCCGTCGCCCACGTCGGCGGCGAACGGCGTGGCGGGCGCGGCGCCCGAGATGTCGAGCTCCGCCGTGGTCTCGTCGACGATCAGCACGGTGCCCGTCGAGGCCGCCGCGTCCGCGAGCGCGTGCCGCTGCGCGACCGGCATCGACGCGCCCGTCGGGTTCTGGAAGTCGGGCATCAGGTAGGCCGCGACCGGCGACGCCCGCCGCAGCGCGTGCTCCGCGCGGTCGAGGTCCCACCCCTCCCCCGGCGCCACCGGCACGCCGACCAGCCGCGCGCCGGCCCGGCGGAACGCCTCGGCCGCGTGCGGGTACGTGGGGGTCTCGGTGAGCACGCGGTCGCCGCGCGACACGAGCAGCGAGGCGCACAGGGCGATGGCGCTCTGGGCGCCGTTGGTCACCATGATCTGGGCGGGATCGGTGGGCAGACCGCGCTCCGCGTAGCGCCGGGCGATCGCCTCGCGCAGGCTCGGCGAGCCGAGCATCTCGTAGCCGTGACCGCTGAACAGCCCCGCGCCCCGGCCGACGACCTCCGCGTACACCGAGGGGAGGCCGGGCCAGGGGGCCGGGCTCGCCTGGCGCAGGTCGAGCACGTCGCCGGCGCCGCCGAGCGGCGTCACGTCGCGCGTGCCGACGGGCAGCGTCTCGCTTCCCGAGCCGCGCACGCTGCGGATGTGGCCGCTCTCGCGCAGGCTGCGGTACGCGGCGGCGACCGTGGTGCGGCTCACACCGAGACGCGCGGCGAGCTCGCGCTCCGCCGGCAGCGACGTGCGCGGCGCGATCCGGTCGTCGAGGCACAGCACCCGCACCGCCTCCGCCAGCGCCTCGTACGCCGGCTCCCGCGTGCGCCACGCGCCGAGCTTCTCGACGAGGGCCCGGGCCGACAGCCGCGAGTCCACCATCCGGGCAACCTACCGCATTGGACTGCTCGGAGGAGTCCAATCCGCCTCGTGGCGCACTTAGCAATCGGTCTCGGTGGCGTCAAGCTCTTTCCTGCGCCCCGCGGCGCTCGTACCGTATTGGAGTTTTCACGCCGGCGTGGTGCCCTCGCTCGAGCGCATCGGCGGCGCCCCACCCGCACAGGACCGGTGCCTCGCGGCACCGCGCAGTACCGAACGAGGACGACCCGATGACCAACGATGTCCGGCACGTCACGCACGTGCTGTACCCGAACACGACCGACGACGACCACGGCCCGTGGGAGAACCCCGAGGCGGCGGATGAGATCTCGCGCCTGCTCGACGAGGGCTTCCGCATCGTCGACACGAGCGTCGCGCCGCTCACGTCGCCCTGGGTCCGCGCCGCCCAGCTCGTCTCCGCCACGCGGCTCGTGCTCGTGACGACGCTCGTCCGCACGGCCTGAGCGCCGACCCGTCCCCCCGCTGGGATTCGAACCCAGACTGGGCCGAGTTTAAGTCGGCTGCCTCTGCCGGTTGGGCTACAGGGGGACGCCTTCGCCGGAACGACGAAGGGCGCCCATCCACGTTAGGGGATGGGCGCCCTTTCGTCGTGCGGCGGCTACTCCGCGGAGACCTTCTCGGCCGGCTTCTCGCCGGCGGGAGCCTCGGCCTGCTTCTCCTCCGCCGGAGCCGCGGCCGGAGCGTCGGCGGGCTTCTCGGCCGGGGCCGGTGCCTCCTCGGCCGGGGGCTTCGGGCGCGAGGCGAAGGCCTCGAAGAAGCCGCGCGGGTTGGTCAGCGCGCTCAGCTGCACCTGGTCGCGGCCCAGGAAGAAGTTGTGCCACCAGCCCCACAGCACGCGCCACTTGCGCTCCCACGTGGGCATCGCGAGGCCGTGGTAGCCGCGGTGCGCGACCCAGGCGAAGAAGCCCTTGATGGCGATCTTGCCCGACTGGAACACGCCGTCGTACAGGCCGAGGCCCGCGACCGCGCCGAGGTTCTTGTGGTAGTAGTCCACGGGCTGCTCGCCGCGCAGAACCGCGACGAGGTTCTTGGCGAGGCGCTTGGCCTGGCGCACGGCGTGCTGCGCGTTCGGCACGCACGTGCCGTCGGGCAGGCCGCCGGTCTTGTCGGGCACGGCGGCGACGTCGCCCGCGGCCCACGCGCCCTCGACCACGTTCTTGTCGGCGTCGACCACGCGCAGGTCTGCCTGCGTCGTGATGCGGCCGCGCGGCTCGGTCGGCAGGTCGCTGCCGCGCACCACCTGCGGGTTGGCCATGACGCCGGCCGTCCAGATGATGAGGTCGGTCGGGTACTCCTCGCCCGTGTTGGTCTTCACGACGCCGTCCGTGGCGTCGGCGACCTGCGTGTCGAGGTGGACGTACGCGCCCTTCTTGGCGAGGTCCTTGAGCACCCACTCGGACGTCTCGAGCGAGACCTCCGGCATGATGCGGCCCATCGCCTCGATGAGGTGGAACTGCGTCTCCTCGAACGAGATCTCGGGGAACTTCTCGAGCAGCGCCGAGGCCGCCGAGCGCAGCTCGGCGAACGTCTCGATGCCGGCGAAGCCGCCGCCGACCACGACGACCGTGAGCAGTCGCTTGCGCAGCTCGCTCTCCTTCGGCAGCGCCGCGGCCTTCTCGAAGTTGGAGATCATGCGGTCGCGCACGGCCGCCGCCTCCTCGATCGACTTCATGCCGATCGCGTTGTCGGCGATGCCGGGGATCGGGAAGGTGCGCGACACCGAGCCCGCCGTGACGACCACGTGGTCGTAGTCCAGCTCGTACGGCTCGCCGCCCTCGGGCGTGATGGTCGCGGTCTTGTTCGCGTGGTCGATGCCCGTGACCTTCGCGTTCACGATCTTCGTGCGCTTGAGGTGGCGCCGGTGCGAGACGACCGCGTGGCGTGGCTCGATGGATCCGGCGGCGACCTCCGGCAGGAACGGCAGGTAGGTCATGTAGGGAAGCGGGTCGACCATGACGACCTCGGCCTCTCCCTTGCGAAGGTGCTTCTCGAGCTTCCACGCGGTGTAGAAACCGGCGTATCCGCCGCCGACGATCAGGATCCTGGGCACGACTTCACGAACTCCTTGACTGTGGATTGCCGGGCAGGCGCCGGGGCGCCGTTCGAATGCGTCGGATGACAGCGACGAGACCGAGCGTTATCAGGATACTAGCCGCGCTGGCCGCGGCGAGCGGCAGCGTGCCCTCGCGAAGGGACGCCTCCGACGGCAGCCACGGCGAACCGGCCTCGCTCGGCGCCTCGGCCGGCGGCAGCGGCGGGATCGACACCTCGACCTCCTCCGGCACCGGCGCGGGCTCCGTGTCCCCCCGCCGGTACAGGCGGATCCACTCCGCCAGCTCGACGTCGACGAGCGGGTTGTCGGCCACGGCCGGCACGCTCGCCGACACGGCCTCGGCGGCGTCGACGAGGCCGTAGCCGTACTCGGGGTCGGGCACGCTCGTGCCCGGAACCCGATCGGCCGTCGCGATGATCCGGTTGATGACGTTGTCCGCATCGAGCTCCGGATGGGCGGATCGCACCAGCGCGGCGATCCCCGCGACGATCGGCGCCGCGCCGCTCGTCCCGTCCCACCGCATCAGCTGGCCGTCCGGCGCGACGCCGAGCAGGCCCTCGCTGGGCGCGACGACGCCGATCGTGATCCCCTGCGTCGAGGCCTCGACGCTGGCCTTGCCCTCCTGGTCGACGCCGCCGACCGCGAGCACGCCGGGGATCGTGGCGGGCGCGCCGACCACGTCGGTGCCGCTGCCGCGGTTGCCCGCGGCGACGACGATCACGACATCGTTCTCGAACGCGTGCAGGAACGCGTCGTCCCACGACTCGTCCCACGTGAGGGTGTTCGTCGTCCACGACAGGTTGATGATGTCGGCGCCCTGATCGACGGCCCACGTGATCGCCTCGGGCACCTGATCGACGAAGGGCACGGCGGCCGACGCACCGAACCCCACCGAGATGGACAGCAGCTCGGCCTCGGGGGCGACGCCGATGAACCCCGTGTCCGGCCCCGTTCCGCGGGCGGCCGCCATCGATCCGACCAGCGTGCCGTGGTTGCGGTCGCGGGCGCCGACCGGGGTGCGGCCGTCGGAGCTGCCGACGCCCGACACGTCCTTGCCGTCGACGACGACGCCGTTCAGCTCGGTCGGGCCGTTCGCGATGCCGGTGTCGATGACGGCGATGGTCGTGCCCGCGCCGCGCGTGGTCGCCCACGCGTCGGTGATGCCGTAGTCCTCCAGCCAGTACTCGGCCGCGCGCACCGGATCGGACGGGGTGGGCTCGGGACTGGGGGCGGGCGTGGGCGTCGCGGCGGCGCCCGTCACCAGCAGCACGGCCACGATCGCACCGGCGAGGGCGACCGGCACCCGCACGCGCGCTCGCCTAGCCGACATCCTCTGCCCCGTCCGCGTGCTCCCGCGCCGCGCCGGGGTGCGCGCACTCGCAGCGCTCGGGCGACCACGCCGACAGCGCCAGCGCCTCGTCACCGAGCGGGTTGACGCCCGGACCGGCGGCGAGCGCGTGCCCGACGAGGGCGTGCAGGCACTTCACGCGACGCGGCATGCCGCCCGCCGAGACGCCGGAGATCTCCGGCACGTCGCCGTACGGCGCGCGATCGGCCAGGTACGCCTCATGCGCGCGTGCGTATGCGGCGCGCAGATCGTCGTCCTCCGCCAGCCGCTCGTTCATGCCGACCATGACCTGGTCGGCCTCGAGCCGCGACATCTCGGCCGTGGCGGCCGGATGCGTGAGGTAGTAGAACGTGGGGAACGGCGTCCCGTCCGGCAGCCGCGGCGCGGTCGCCACGACGGTGGGGTTGCCGCAGGCGCAGCGCGCGGCGACGCCCACGACGCCGCGTGCGGGCCGGCCGAGCTGGTCCGAGACCACCCGGAGATCGGCATCGCGGACCGGTTCGAAGGGCGGGGTCGTCACGTGGCCAGGCTATAAGGGCTTCGCTGGCAATCGGCAGACACGCCCCGTCGCGACCGGACCGTTACGCTCAGCCTTCCGGCCCCACGGCCGTCTGCGTGAGCCCCGACGCGACCACCGAGCGCAGCAGCTGGCCCATCCAGTCGGCCCGCGCCTCCTCGACCTCGTCGCTGACGGGCTCCTCATCGCGCGGCAGCTCGGACTCGTCGAGGTCGTTGTCGATGATGTAGACGACCTCGCCGGGCCGCTCGTAGTAGAGCCGCTCGCGGGCCTGCGTCGTGATGTAGGCCGGGTCCTGCCAGCGCTCCTGCTCGGCCTCGAGGTCCGCGATCTCGTCGGCCGTGAGCTGCACGGCCTCCTCGAGCGCGGCGATCTTCTGCCGCTGCTCCACGAAGGTCCCCACCGTCGGCACGAGCACGAAGGCGCCCAGCACGACGAGCCCGAGCATGATGACGGTGAATCCGGAGACGCGCAGCCCGCCGAGCCAGTCGCGGGCGCTGGTCGCGCGGGGCGTCCGCCGCCGAACGCGGGAAGGGGGAGCCGATCCGGTCATCCGCTCCCCCTTCCGATCGTCGTGTGCGCTCAGCCCTTGAATCGGGGGTAGGCGCCGCGGCCCGCGAACACCGCCGCGTCGCCGAGCTCCTCCTCGATGCGCAGAAGCTGATTGTATTTCGCGACCCGGTCGCTGCGGGCGGGCGCGCCGGACTTGATCTGACCGCAGTTCACGGCGACCGAGAGGTCGGCGATCGTCGTGTCCTCGGTCTCGCCCGAGCGGTGCGACATCATCGCGGTGTAGCCCGCGTTGTGGGCCATCGCGACGGCGTCCAGCGTCTCGGTGAGGGTGCCGATCTGGTTCACCTTGACGAGCAGCGAGTTGGCCACGCCCTGGTCGATGCCGCGCTTCAGGCGCTCGGGGTTGGTGACGAACAGGTCGTCGCCCACGAGCTGCACCTTGCCGCCGATCGCGTCGGTGAGGGCCTTCCAGCCCTCCCAGTCGTCCTCGGCGAGCGCGTCCTCGATCGTCACGAGCGGGTAGTTCGCGAGCAGCTCCTCGTAGTAGCCGATGAGCTTCTCGCTCGACCACTGCTCGCCCTCGAACGTGTAGACGCCGTCCTGGAAGAACTCGGTGGCGGCCACGTCCAGGCCCACGGCGATGTCGGTGCCGGGAGTGAAGCCGGCCTTCTCGATCGCGCCGATGAGGAAGTCCAGGCCCTCGCGGTTGCTGGGCAGGTCGGGGGCGAAGCCGCCCTCGTCGCCGAGGCCCGTGGCGAAGCCGCCCGCGAGCAGCTCCTTCTTGAGCACGTGGTAGGTCTCGGCGCCCCAGCGCAGCGCCTCGGCGAACGACTCGGCGCCGTGCGGCACGAGGAAGAACTCCTGCATGTCGATGCCGTTGTCGGCGTGCTCGCCGCCGTTGATGACGTTGAGCGCCGGCACGGGCAGCACGTGCGCGTTCGGGCCGCCGAGGTAGCGGAACAGCGGCAGGTCGGCGCTGTCGGCCGCGGCCTTGGCGACGGCCAGGCTGACGCCCAGGATGGCGTTGGCGCCGACGCGCTTCTTGTTCGGGGTGCCGTCGACCTCCTTGAGCGTCGCGTCGATGACGCGCTGGTCGCTGGCGTCGAGGCCCTCGATGGCGGGGCCGAGCTCGTCGATCACGGCGTCGACGGCCTTCTGCACGCCCTTGCCGTTGTAGCGGTCCTTGTCGCCGTCGCGCAGCTCGTACGCCTCGAAGGCGCCGGTGGACGCGCCGGACGGGACGGCCGCGCGCTGCACGATCCCGTCGTCCAGCAGCACCTCCACCTCGACCGTGGGGTTGCCGCGAGAATCGAGAATCTCGCGAGCGCCAACTGCTTCGATCTGTGCCACGGGTGACTCCTCTGCACGTGGGGATGACCGGTTCCGATCCGCGTTTCAGCCTAGTCCCGCCCGGGGCGTGCCCGTGGCCGCCGCGACGGTATTCCGTTCGCATCAGACGACGAGGGCGACCGCGATGCCGTCCCAGCCCTTCGCGCCGACCGTCTGCAGCGCCGAGGCGTCGAAACGCGGGTCGGTGCCGAGCATCTCCAGCCCCTCTCGCGTGCCGCGCACGCGGGGATCGTCGGTGCCCGCGTCGACGATGTCCCCCGAGCGCCCGATGTTGTCGACGACGACGACCGTGCCGGGGTGCCCGAGCCGTGCCGCCCAGTCGAGGTAGAGCGTGTTGCGCTCCTTGTCGGCGTCGATGAAGACGAGGTCGAATCCGGGCACGAGCGTGGGCAGCACGTCGGCCGCGGCGCCGACACGGATGTCCACCCGCTCCCCCACGCCGGCGCGGTCGACGTTCTCGCGCGCGACGGCGGCGTGGGCCGGCTCGGCCTCGATCGTCACGACCTCGCCGTCATCGGGCAGGGCCCGCGCGAGCCAGATGGTCGAGTAGCCGCCGAGCGTGCCGATCTCGAGCACACGGCGCGCTCCCGCGATGCGGGCCAGCAGGTGCAGCAGCTTGCCGGCCGGGGGCGAGACCTCGATGTCGGGCAGCCCCGCGTCGCGCTGCGCGGCGAGCGCCGCCTCGAGCGCCGGGTCGTCGCCGACGAGCGTGTCGGTGAGGTAGCGGTCGGCGGCGGCCCACGCCGCGGGCGTCGATTCGGCCATGGGGACATCTCATCGCCGCCGCGCGGCACGGTCAAGCCCCGGCGGGCTCCACCGGAAGGCGCTCCTCGCGGAACGCGCCCGCCAGCACCATCGCGACGACGATGGCGGCGATGACGACCCACGCGACGACGCCGAGCGGCCCGACCACGGCCAAGTCGATCCGCTGTCCCGCGGCGGCGAGCACGACGACGATGCCGCCGACGGCGTTCATCGCACCGTGGGCGAAGACGGCCGGCCAGATCGATCCCGTGCGCAGGCGCGTCCACCCCAGCAGCACGCCCCACGCCACGCAGCCGCCGATCATGAGCAGCACGCCCGTGGCGTCGGTGCGGCCGAAGTTGTGTCCCAGCAGCGTGACGGGCGCGTGCCACAGCCCCCAGATCACGCCGCTGAAGAGCAGCGCCGGCCAGGTGCCCCAGGGCCGCAGCGCGGCGAGCAGCCAGCCGCGCCAGCCGATCTCCTCCCCGAAGGCGAGGAGCGCGTTGGGGATCACGGCGGCGAACGGCACGGCGATCAGCTGCGTCAGCACGACCGTGCCGAGCGGCAGCGCCGACGGATCCACGCCGGCGGCGGCCAGCTGCTCCGCGAAGCCCGAGAAGTGCGCGAGGTCGAGCTCGACGAGCCCGAACCAGGCCGACACCGCGACGACGAGCAGCGTGATGACGATGGGACCCAGCAGCGCCGCGACGGCGAAGCCGATCGTGCGGCCGACGGGCCGCAGGGGCCACACGCCGAGGAAGCGCCACACGTCGCGGCGCGGCACCTTCATGACGAGCACGACGATGAGGGTCGCGAGCGCCGGCGTCCACATCATCGCCGACACGAACACGGTGGCGATCGGCTGGGACGCGAGGTCGCCGATCCACAGCGGCATGGCCACCGCCCACGCGAGCAGCAGCACGAGGGCGGTGAACAGCGCGACCGCGTTCCACGGCACGCGCGCCTGCGGGGCCTCCTGCGTGGTCATCGGTCCGTCTCCCTCGATGCGTCGCCGTTCGCGCCCTCGCGGGCGATGAGTCCGTTCAGGAGGGCGGCGCCGGTCTCGGCGTCGTCGACCGTGACCGTGAAGGCCCGCCCGTCGGTGCGCCGCACCCGGATCGCCTCCCCCGTGCGCAGGATGACGCCCCAGCCCGCGTTGACGCTGTACCGCCATCCCCAGCCGCCGTACTCGCCCATCGGGTTGACCTGCACGACGGTGGCGGAGCGGATGCGCTCGCGCGGGATCCGCACGCGCGGCCAGCCCAGGGCCGAGCGCACCTCGAGCCCCGCGTCGTCGATCCGCACGCGGAAGACCGTGTTCGTGGCGACGAGGACGGCGAGGAGGACGAGCACCGCGACGGCGATGAGGATTCCCGCATCGGCCTCGCCGCCGATCTGCGCCCACGCCACGGTGACGGTGGCGGCCAGGGCGGCCACGATCAGGCTCCAGACGAGGATCAGGCCCGTCCGGCTCATCGACACCGTCTTGAGCCAGACGGCGTGCTCGGCCTCGCCGAGCGCGAGGGGCGAGGGCTCCTGCGGCGCGGCGTCGGTGCGCGGCGGCTCCACGACGACGCGCCACGCCGCGAGCGCGAGGAGCGCCCCGACGGCGAGCCCGACGAGCGCCCACCAGCCGGGCAGCGTCGCGTCGCGGGCGTCGTCGATCCCGATCTGCGGGACGAACGTCGCGAGCATAAGGCTGCCGAGGAAGCCGGTCTCGGCCCACACGATCGCGGCGAGCAGCCGGTAGCTCATCGGGCCGCCGCGGACGAGCTGGTCCGGTGCGGCGTCGGCGAGGTAGGGCGTCAGCGCCACGAGCAGCGTCACGACGAACCCGGTTCCGCCCGTGACCAGCGGCAGCAGCCACGGCGCACTGAACCCGTCCGGCTCCCCCGACAGACCCCAGTGCGAGGCGACCGGATCGGGCAACTGCGGCAGCAGGGCGAACTGGACGGTCATCAGGACGAGGAACACGGCCAGCGGGATGCCGATCGCGATGATCGCGTAGCGGCGCCTCGCGGCCTTCCTCGTGAGCGTCGCTGTCATGATGCCCCCTCCTTCTCGTGGTCGTGGCGGCCCGCCTCGCGCACGAGCGAGGCGAGGGTGTCGCGGTCGATGCCCAGCTCGTCCGCGCGGGCGGCGAGCCGCGTGATGTGCGGCAGCAGCACGGCGACGGCGGCACCGCGCTCGGCCACGATCGCTCCCCTGCCCGGCCGCATCGAGACGAGTCCCTCGTCGCGCAGCACCTGGTAGGCGTGCAGCACCGTGTGCAGGTTGACGTCGAGCGAGGCGGCGACGTCCTTGGCGGACGGGAGCCGCTCGCCCGCGGTCACGCGGCCGGCCGCGATGTCCGCGCGGATCGACGCGGCGAGCTGGGCGTACACGGGCTCGTCGCGCGTCGGGTCGATCCTCAGCAGCATGGCGGCCTCCTCGCGCTTATTCTAGTTGCAATAGAACAATGCAGTCAAAGCGGCCCGGCCATCTCGCCCCGATACACTCCCCCGCGTGGAGACGATCGCGCGGGGGTCCTGGTGGGAGGTCGGTCGGGCGTTCCTCAAGCTCGGAGTGACGTCGTTCGGCGGCCCCGTGGCACATCTCGGGTTCTTCCGCGCCGAGTTCGTCGAGCGGCGGCGCTGGCTCGACGACCGGTCGTACGCCGACCTCGTCGCGCTGTGCCAGTTCCTGCCCGGCCCGGCATCGAGCCAGGTGGGCTTCGCGGTCGGGCTGCTGCGGGCCGGGCCGCTGGGCGCGCTGGCCGCGTTCGTCGCCTTCACGCTCCCCTCGGCGCTGCTCATGGTCGCCTTCGCCTTCGGTGCGGCGCTGTTCCGCGGGCCCGTCGGCGAGGGCCTGCTGGACGGTCTCAAGATCGTGGCGGTCGCGATCGTGGCCCAGGCGGTGTGGGGCATGGCGCGCACGCTCACCCCGGATCGCACGCGGGCGGCGATCGCCGCCGGCGCCGCCGGCATCGCGCTGCTGGCGGCGGGCGCCACCGGCCAGGTCACCGCGATCGCCCTGGGCGCCGTCGTGGGCCTGCTGCTGTGCCGCCCCGCGGAGATTTCACCGGCGAACCGGCTGCGCGTTCCCGTCTCGCGCACGGCGGGGCTCATCGCGCTCGCGGTGTTCCTCGTCCTGCTCGTCGGCCTGCCGATCGCCGCGATCGCCGGCGATCCGGCGGTCTCCCTCGCGGATGCGTTCTACCGCGCCGGCGCCCTCGTGTTCGGCGGCGGGCACGTCGTGCTCCCGCTGCTGGAGGGCGAGGTCGTGACGACCGGATGGGTCTCGCCGGAGGAGTTCCTCGCCGGCTACGGCGTGGCCCAGGCCATGCCGGGCCCGCTGTTCACCTTCGCCGCCTTCCTCGGCGCCGTGAGCGACAACGGCGCCGGCGGTGGCCTCGGCGCTCTCGTCGCGCTGCTGGCGGTGTTCCTGCCCGGCTTCCTGCTGCTGGTCGCGGCCCTGCCGTTCTGGGCCGCGCTGCGCGGCAGCGCGAACGGCCAGGGCCTCATGAACGGCGCGAACGCCGCCGTCGTGGGCATCCTCGCCGCCGCGCTCTACGATCCGGTCTTCACCACCGCCGTCACCGATCCGGCCGCCTTCACGCTGGCGCTCGTGTGCTTCGTGCTGCTCGTCGCCTTCCGGCTGCCGCCGTGGGCCGTGGTGATCGTCGGCGCGGCCGGCGGCGTGCTCATCGGGGTGCTGCCGTGACCGAGCGCTACTCCGAGGCCTACGCCGCCGCGCACGGCCGCTTCACGGTGATCCCCGCCGCCTACGTCTTCCTCCGCCGCGCCGACGAGGTCCTGCTGCAGCTGCGCGAGGGCACCGGCTACTACGACGGTCACTGGGCCGCGGGGCCGCCGGGCACGTCGAACGGGGCGAGTCGGTGCTCGAGGCGGCCGCGCGCGAGGCGCTCGAGGAGTTGGGGGTCGCGGTCGATCCCGCCGATCTGCAGTTCCTCACCGTCGAGCACCGCACGGGCAACGGCGCGGCGATCGACGAGCGCGTCGATTTCTTCTTCGCCTGCGACCGCTGGAGCGGCGACCCGGCACTGCAGGAGGACAAGGCCGCCGACCTGCGGTGGTTCCCGCTCGCCGCGCTGCCCGATCCCGTCGTCCCGCACGAGCGGATCGTGCTGGATCGACTGCGCACCGGATCCCTCGACCCGGTGACGCCCGTCGGCTTCTGACCCGCCCGCGGGCCGGGCGGGGCGCTCAGCCGAGCGGCTTGAGCTCGAGCTCGGCGCGCGTCGCCCCGGCGGCGACCGACGCGAAGGCCGTGTAGCCGTCGGCCTCGGCGCGCGCGAGCAGGCCCTTGAGGTTCTTCGTGCGCCGCTCGAGGCGCACGCGCGACCCCTCGGCGACGAGCGCCGTCTTGAGAGCGACGAGCTCGGCGACCGGCACGTCCCTGTCGTGCACGAGCACGACGGCGGGGGCGGCATCCGGGTCGGCGAGCGCGACGAGGTCGACGATCCGCTCGAACCCGATCGAGAAGCCGACCGCCGGCACATCCTGGCCGAGGAAGCGGCCGATCATGCCGTCGTAGCGGCCGCCGCCGCCGAGCGAGTAGGTCACCGACGGGTGGGCGAGCTCGAAGATCGTGCCGGTGTAGTAGCCCATGCCGCGGACGAGGAACGGATCGAACACGAGGGGAGGCACTCCCCCGCGCGCGGCGGCGACGGCCTCGCCGATGCCCACGAGGTGCGCGATCACCTCGTCCGGCACACCCTCGGGCAGGGCGGCGCGGATCGCGTCCTGGCCGAACGCGGCCTGCGCGCCGGGCGCGCGGCCGAGGAACGCCTCGAACGCGTCGACGGCCTCGGGCGTCGCGCCGCGCTCGCGCAGCTCGGCGGTGACGCCGGCGGGGCCGATCTTGTCGAGCTTGTCGATCGTGATGAGCACGCCGGGGCGCTCCTCCGCGACGAAGCCGAAGACGTCGAGCATGGCGTCGAGCGCGCGGCGGTCGTTGATCCGCACCGTCGCGCCCTCCAGACGCAGCGCGTCGAGCGTGTCGAGCGACGCGACGATGAGCTCGGCCTCGGCGCGCGCGGTGTCGTCGCCGATGATGTCGATGTCGCACTGCAGGAACTGGCGGTAGCGGCCCTTCTGCGGCCGCTCGGCGCGCCACACCGGGGCGATCTGGATCGAGCGGAACACGCTCGGCAGCTCCGCGCGGTTCGTCGCGTAGAACCGGGCCAGCGGCACCGTGAGGTCGTACCGCAGGCCGAGGTCGGTCAGTGCGGCAGGGTCGTCGGCCGCCGCCCGGATGGCGTCGCCGTCGAGCCCGCGGCGCAGGATGTTGAACGCGAGCTTCTCGTTGTCGCCGCCGATCCCGGCGTGCAGGCGCCCGTACTCCTCGACGACGGGCGTCTCGATCTCGTCGAACCCGTGCGCACCGTAGCGCTCGCGGATGACGGCGAGCACGCGCTCGCGACGGGCCTTGTCGGCGGGGAGGAAGTCGCGCATCCCGCGCGGCGCATTCACAGAAGCCATAGCCCGACCATTCTCTCAGGTCCGGATCGCTCACAAATCCGCAAGTCTGTGCCGAATCCGCGCGTCCGAACGGCCGGACTCGACACAGACTTGAGGACTCAGGAGCGAGGATGGACGGGTGAGCGGATTCGGGGATGAGCTGAAGCGGACGGCCGACACCATGCGGCAGGTGCGGGAGCGGTGCGTGTGGACGCAGCGGATGACGCACGAGGAGCTCGTGCCGTACCTCATCGAGGAGTCGGCGGAGCTCGTCGACGCCGTCGAGCGCGGCGACCGCGCGGAGATGCGCGAGGAGCTGGGCGACCTGCTGTGGCAGGTGCTGTTCCACGCGGAGCTCGCCTCGCGCGACGATGACCCCTTCGACATCGACGACGTCGCCCGCGGGCTGAACGAGAAGATGATCCGCCGCCACCCGCACGTGTTCGGCGACGAGACGGCCGAGACGCCCGAGCGCGTGCTCGAGCTGTGGAACGCGGCCAAGGCGGCCGAGAAGCGCGACCGAACGTCGGTGCTCGACGGCGTGGCCGCAGGGATGCCGTCGCTCGCCCTCGCGCAGAAGCTGCTCGGCAAGGGCGCGCAGGTCGGCGTGGGCGCCGAGCTGCTCGAGGACATCGCCGCGGCCGAGGCCATCGAGCAGGCCGAGGGCGTCGAGGCCCTGCCCGCGAGCGAGGAGGAGCTCGGCGACACGCTGCTCGGGCTCGTCGCCCTCGCCCGCACCCGCGGCTGGGATGCTGAGCGCGCGCTGCGCGGCCGCGCCCGCGCCCTGGCCGACGAGATCCGCGCCGCCGAGTAGCCCGGCGGCGCGGATCGGGCGTCAGTCCAGCTGGCCCCTGAGCTCGTGCGGGTCGGGCTCGCCGCGCTCCGGCGCGGGCTCCTCGAGCCCCTCGGCCTGCAGCCGGCGGTGGTGACGCGCGCGCATCGATACGAGCACGGCCGCCATCGCCAAGGAGATGACCGACCCGCCGAGCACGCCGAGGATCGCCTCGTCCCGCAGCAGCGCGTCGTCCGCGAACGCCAGGTTCGCCATCAGCAGCGACACCGTGAATCCGATGCCTCCCAGGGCCGCGGCGGCGAGGATGTCCGGGAACGCGATCGAGACGGGCTCGCCCTTGGGGCGGATCCGCACCGCGATCCATCCGAACAGCCCGATGCCGATGAGCTTGCCGACGGGCAGCGCCACGAGGATTCCCCACAGCGCCGGAGACAGCTCGGACGGCGACACCTGCGGGATTGCGACGAGGGCCGCGAAGAAGGCGAAGATCGGAAGGATCAGCCCGTTGATCCAGGGCTCGAGCGCGTGGCGCGCGTGCATGCCCTCGTCCTGACGGATCGCGAGTCCCAGCATGACGCCGGCGATCGTCGCGTGGATGCCGCCGAGGTACACGAACGCCCACGCCGCGAGCCCGAGCACGACCATCGCGATCGTGAGGACGACGGTGTTGCGGTCGTTGCGGAACCGGCTCAGCACCGCGAAGGCCACGACGAACAGGATGCCGATGGCGAGGCTGCCGAAGTCGATGTCGTGGGCGAACAGGACGGCGATGAAGAGGATGCCGACGATGTCGTCGATGATCGCGAGCGCCAGCAGGAACACGCGGACCTTCGAGGGAAGGCCCCGGCCGAACATGGCGAGCACGCCGAGGGCGAAGGCGATGTCGGTGGCGGTCGGCACGGGCCAGCCGTCGCGGGTGGCGGGGTCGCCCGCGGCGAAGAGCAGGTAGACGCCGATCGGCACGAGCACGCCGCCCGCCGCGGCGATCGCGGGCTGGATGGCCTTGCGGGCGCTGTTGAGCTGGCCCTTCGTGAGCTCGTACTGCAGCTCGACGGCGACGCCGAAGAAGAAGATGGCGAGCAGGAAGTCGCTCACCCAGTGGGAGATCGACAGGTCGAGGCCGGTGCCGGGGACCGCCAGGTGCGCGTGGCTGGCCTCGATCACGGCGCCGCCGAAGGGGAGGTTGGCCACGATCAGGCCCAGCGCCGCGGCGCCGAGCAGGAGGAAGGCCGGGAAACGCTCGGAACGGAGGAGCTTCATCAGGTCCTTTCGGGGTGACGGAGCCGCGCGCTGACCGCGCGCGACGCCGACCAGACTTCCCGGCACACCACGTTCCACCCTACCCGGCGGTCGTGGTCGAGCCAGTCGGGGCCCTGTCAGGCACCGGGAAGAGCGCGTCGAGCAGCTGGGCGACCCAGCCGATGAGCGCCACGTCGTCGCCCGGCTCGATCCGGGTGGGCAGGGGCACGACCATCGCCTCTCCCCCGGACAGGATCTTCGCCCCGGGATACAGCCGCTGCACGCGCACCTTCATCGAGTCCGCGAGGTTCGCCGGTGCGATGCGCAGATTCTTGCCCATCGCGACGACGTCGGCCAGCCCGGCCTGCGCCGCGCGGCGACGCAGGCGCGCCACGCGCACGAGCCCCTGCACCTCGGCCGGCGGCTCGCCGTAGCGGTCCGTCAGCTCCTCGACGACGAGGTCGATCGCGTCGTCCGGTGCCGTCACGGCGGCGGCGGCCGAGAGCTTCTGGTACGCCTCGAGGCGCAGGCGCTCGCTGTCGATGTACGACTCGGGGATGCGCGCGTCCACGGGCAGCTCGAGCCGCAGCTCGGTCGGCCCCTCGGTCTCCTCGCCACGGAACGTCGCGACCGCCTCGCCGATCATGCGCAGGTACAGGTCGAAGCCGACGCCGGCGATGTGGCCCGCCTGCTCGGCGCCCAGCAGGTTGCCGGCGCCGCGCAGCTCGAGGTCCTTCATGGCCACCTGCGTGCCCGATCCGAGGTCGTTGTGCACCGCGATGGTCTGCAGTCGGTCGGCCGCCGTCTCGCTGAGCGGCTTGTTCTCGTCGTACACGAAGTACGCGTACGCGCGCTCGCGCCCGCGCCCCACGCGGCCGCGCAGCTGGTGCAGCTGGGCGAGGCCGTACTTGTCGGCGCGGTCGATGATGATCGTGTTCGCGTTGGCGATGTCGATGCCGGTCTCGATGATCGTCGTGCACACGAGCACGTCGAACTTGCGCTCCCAGAAGTCGTCGACGACCTGCTCCAGCTGGTGTTCGCCCATCTTGCCGTGCGCCACGGCTATGCGGGCCTCGGGTACGAGCTCGGCCAGGTGGGCCGCGACGGAGTTGATCGACTGCACCCGGTTGTGCACGTAGAACACCTGGCCCTCGCGCAGCAGCTCGCGGCGGATGGCGGCGGTCAGCTGCTTGTCGTTGCGCGGGCCGACGTACGACAGGATCGGGTGCCTGTCCTCGGGCGGCGTCGCCAGCGTCGACATCTCGCGGATGCCCGTCACCGCCATCTCGAGGGTGCGCGGGATGGGCGTCGCGCTCATCGACAGGATGTCGACGTTGGTCTTGAGCTTCTTGAGGGCGTCCTTGTGCTCGACGCCGAAGCGCTGCTCCTCGTCGACGATCAGCAGGCCGAGGTCCTTGAAGGTCACGCCCTCGGTGAGGATCCGGTGGGTTCCGATCACCATGTCGACCGATCCGTCGAGGAGGCCCTGGATCGTCTCGCGCGCCTCCTTGTCGGTCTGGAAGCGGCTGAGCGCCCTGACCTTGACGGGGAAGCCGGCGAAGCGCTCGGCGAACGTCTCGAGGTGCTGCTTGACCAGCAGCGTGGTCGGCACGAGCATGGCGACCTGCTTGCCGTCCTGGATCGCCTTGAACGCGGCGCGCACGGCGACCTCGGTCTTGCCGAAGCCCACGTCGCCCGACAGCAGGCGGTCCATCGGGACCGGGCGCTCCATGTCGCGCTTGATCTCGTCGATGGTCTGCAGCTGATCGGGCGTCTCCGCGAACGGGAACGCCTCCTCCAGCTCCCGCTGCCACGGCGTGTCGGGGCCGAACGCGTGGCCCTTCGCCGCCATGCGGGCCGAGTAGAGCTTGACGAGCTCGACGGCGATGTCGCGCACCGCCCTGCGCGCCCTGCTCTTGGCCTGCGACCAGTCGCTGCCGCCCATCTTCGACAGCTGCGGGCTCTCGCCGCCCACGTACTTCGAGAGCAGGTCGAGCTGATCCGTCGGCACGAACAGCTTGTCGCCGGGGTAGCCACGCTTGGACGGTGCGTACTCGAGCACGAGGTAGTCGCGCTCGGTCTTGACGGCGTTGCGGCCGCCGCTGGAGACCTGGCGCTTGGTCATCTCCACGAAGCGGCCGATGCCGTGGGTGGAGTGGACGACGAAGTCGCCGGGCTTGAGCTGCAGCGGGTCGACGACGTTGCGGCGCCGGCTCGCGAGCTTCTTGGGACCGCGGTTCGTGCCGCCGATCGTGCGGCCGTAGAACTCGTTCTCGCTGAGGACGGCCAGCCGCGCCTCGTCCGATTCGAACCCCTGCTCGATCGCGCCGCGCACGAGCGTGACGAGCCCCGACTCGGGCGTCTCGTCCAGCCTCTCGACGACGCGTGCCGCGATCCCGCGCTCCGAGAGCACGTCCCTGGCCCGCTCGATCAGGCCCGCGCCCTCCGCCACGACGACGACGGCCCAGCCCTCGCGCACGCGCGCGGCGATGTGCTCGGTCGCGCCGTCGACATTGCCGTGGAACGACGGCACGATCGAGCCGCGGATCCGCGTGCCCTCGGCGGCCTCGTGGTCCTCGCCGGCCTCGGCGAGCTCCGCCGCGATGTCGGCCGCGCCCGAGTCGAACGGGCTGAGCGTCCACCACACGCCGCCGCCGTCGCGCACGTCCTCGCGCAGCCGCCGGATCGTGAGGAAGTCGCCGCTGGCGAGGTCGACCGGCGCGCTCGCGCCGCTCGTCGCGGCGTTCCAGGCAGCCTCGAGGAACTCGCGGTTCGTCTCGGCGAGCGACAGCGCGCGCGTGACCGCGCGCTCCGGATCGACGAGCGCCACGGCGGCGCCCGGGGGCAGATAGCTCGCGAGCGAGACGAGCGGGCCCGCCACCACCGGCGTGAGGGACTCCATGCCCTCCGTCGGAATGCCCTCCGCCATGCGCTCCAGCAGCTGGGCGATGCCGGGCAGGCTCCCCTGCAGCGAACGGGCGCGCTCGCGGATCTCGTCGGTGAGCAGCAGCTCGCGGCTCGGCACGAGCTCGACCCGGGCGACGTCGCCGGGCAGCGACCGCTGGTCGGCCACCGAGAACGCGCGGATCTGGTCGACCTCGTCGCCGAACAGCTCGATGCGATACGGGTGCTCCGCGACGGGCGGGAACACGTCGAGGATGCCGCCGCGCACCGCGAACTCGCCGCGGCGCGAGACCATGTCGACGCGCGTGTACGCACGTTCGACGAGCGCCGCGACGATCTCGTCGAGGTCGTGCCCGCGCTCGCCCGTCGCGAGCACGATCGGCTCGACGTCGGCCAGACCGGCCGCGAGCGGCTGCACCGCGGCGCGCACGGAGGCGGTGACGACGACGGGCGAGGAGCCGTCCCACGCGGCCAGCGCGCGCAGCGTCGCGAGCCGCCGGCCCACGGTCTCGGCGCTCGGGCTCAGGCGCTCGTGCGGCAGGGTCTCCCACGCGGGGAAGCTCAGGACCGTCGCCTCGGGCACGAACGACTGCAGGGCCGCGCCCAGCGCATCGGCGCGGCGCCCGGTCGGCGCGATGGCCAGCAGAGCGCCGGGCCGGCCGGAGGCGGCACGGCGTGCGAGGAGCGCCGCGAGTGCCGGGGCGTCGAGCCCGTCGACGAGCGAGAAGTCGGCATCGACGCCGGCGTTCGCGACCGCGTCGCGGAAGGACTCGGAGCGGTCGAGGGCGCGCGAGATCCCGTGCACAGTCACCGATCAAGTCTACCGGGGCGCTCTTTTATTGGATCTGCGCGCGCTCGGGCACCCGCTGCGCGGGCGCCGCTCGCGTGCTTCGCTCGCACAGTGACCGGTTGCGCGGCGGCTGCTGCGTGGTCGCGCCCCACGGTTGCTGAACTTCAGCGGCGAAGCCGCGGAGATGAAGCGACCACCGCAACACCCCGCCGTCGCGTCAGGGCTTGGGGGCGTGGACCTTCTGCTGGGCCGCGACGAGGCCCTGCTCCACGATCAGCTCCACGGCATCGGCGGCATCGGCGATGAGGATCGGCAGCGTCTTGCGCTCGGCGACGCCGAAGGGATCGAGCACCCAGTCCGCGGGATCCTGCCGGCCGGGCGGGCGACCGATGCCCACCCGCACCCGGGCGAAGTCCGGCGTGTCCAGGGCCTTCGCCACATCGCGCACGCCGTTGTGGCCGCCGTGCCCGCCGCCGGACTTCAGGCGGATGGTGTCGAAGGGGATGTCGAGCTCGTCGTGGACGACGATGACCCGATCCGGATCGATCTTGAAGAACTTCGCGAGCGACGAGACGGGCCCGCCCGACACGTTCATGAACGAGTTTGGCTTGGCCGCGATGAGCTTGGGACCGCCGATGCGCAGGCGCCCCTCCGCCACGCGCGCGTTCGCCTGCCTCTGCTGCGTGAACGACGCGCTCATGCGGTCGGCGAGCTCGTCGACGACGAGCTGGCCGACGTTGTGCCGGGTCAGCTCATAGCGCGGGCCGGGGTTGCCGAGCCCGACGACCAGCCACGTCTCGGCCATGCGTCATCCTCCAGTGGACAGCGGAAGGGGGTGCGACAGAATCGTCGCACCCCCTTCCGGCAGGATCGGAATTACTCGCCCGACTCCTCGGCGCCCTCGGCCGCCTCGGCCTCGTCGGCGACCTCGCCGCGCGGCGTCGAGACGGCGACGACGAGCGTCTCGCCATCGGTCGCGAGGCTGGCGCCCTGCGGCAGCGTGACGTCGGCGGCCGTGATGTGCGAACCGTCCTCGAGACCCTCGACCGAGACCTCGATGTGCTCCGGGATGTGCGTGGCCTCCACCTCGACGGTCAGCGATGCCGTCTCGAGCGTGTGGATCGTGCCGGGAAAGGTCTCGCCGGTGATGACGATCGGAACGTCGACCTGGATCTTCTCGCCCTGCTGCACGACGATGAGGTCGACGTGCTCGATGATCTGGCGCACCGGGTCGCGCTGCACGTCCTTCACGAGGACGAGGTGCTGGGTCCCGTCGACCGTGAGGTCGATGAGCGCGTTCGCCTGGCGGACGATCAGCGCCGTCTCGTGGCCCGGCAGGGCGACGTGGATCGGCTCGGCGCCGTGGCCGTAGACGACGGCGGGGATCTTGCCGGCGGCGCGCAGGCGGCGGGCGAAGCCCTTGCCGAACTCCGTGCGGGTCTCGGCGGTCAGGGTGGCGTTCTCGGACATTGATGTTCTCCTCATGCACACGGCGATGCGGTGGCCGTGGTGGTCTGCTTTCTCGACTCGAACGCGACGCGTGAGGAGAGCCACGAGGCCCGCATCACCGCGTCGATCACGGACTCCGGAGCGCACGCGCACGAAGATCCCTCGCCGAGGTGCCTCCATGCTACCCGAACCGGCCTCCGGAACGGCAATCGCGCTCGCGGAGCCGATAGCCTGAGGGGGCGCCCCTGGTCGGGGCGTCCGTTCCGCGAAGGAGTCACCGCATGCTCGACGCTGCCGCTTGGTCGCACGTCATCACCTGGGTCATCGGCGGCGTGTCCGTCGTCGCCGCCGTCACGATCGTCGGCGCGTTCTTCTCCCTCGGCCGCTCCGGCTACCGCAAGGACTGATCGCCATGACCACTGCAGCCAACATCGGAGTCGTCGGACTCGCCGTGATGGGGTCGAACCTCGCGCGCAACCTCGCCAGCCGCGAGGGCAACACGGTGGCGGTGTACAACCGCAGCCGCTCCAAGACCGACGAGCTCGTCGCCGCGCACCCCGAGGCCGGGTTCCTGCCCGCGTACAGCTACGAGGAGTTCGCCGCGACGCTGTCGAAGCCGCGCACGGCGATCATCATGGTCAAGGCCGGCGGCCCGACCGACGCCGTCATCGAGGAGCTCGTGAAGGTGTTCGAGCCGGGCGACATCATCGTCGACGGCGGCAACGCGCTGTTCACCGACACGATCCGCCGCGAGAAGGCGGTGCGCGAGACGGGCATCAACTTCGTCGGCGCGGGCATCTCGGGCGGCGAGGAGGGCGCGCTGAACGGCCCCTCGATCATGCCGGGCGGATCGGACGAGTCGTGGGTCACGCTCGGCCCGATCCTGAAGTCCATCGCCGCGGTCGCGGAGGGCGAGCCGTGCGTGACGCACGTGGGCCACGACGGTGCCGGGCACTTCGTGAAGATGGTGCACAACGGCATCGAGTACGCCGACATGCAGCTGATCGCCGAGGCGTACGACCTCATCCGCCGCGGCACGGGCAAGAGCCCGGCCGAGATCGCGGACGTGTTCGCCGAGTGGAACACCGGCGAACTGGAGTCGTACCTCATCGAGATCACCGCCGAGGTGCTGCGCCAGGTCGACGCCGAAACCGGCAAGCCGCTCGTGGACGTGATCCTCGATCAGGCGGGCGCCAAGGGCACGGGCGCGTGGACGGTGCAGACCGCGCTGTCGCTGGGCGTGCCGGTCTCGGGCATCGCCGAGGCCACGTTCGCCCGGTCCCTGTCGTCGCACCCCGAGCAGCGTGAAGCCGCCGCGGACCTGCCCGGCCCCGACGAAGGCTTCCGGGTGGACGACGTCGACGCGTTCATCGAGGACGTGCGCCTGGCGCTGTTCGCCTCGAAGATCGTCGCGTACTCGCAGGGCTTCGACGAGATCCGCGCCGGCGCCGCCGAGTACGGGTGGAACATCGACCTCGGCGCGATCGCGAAGATCTGGCGGGCCGGCTGCATCATCCGCGCCCAGTTCCTCAACCGCATCAGCGACGCCTACGCCGAGGCCCCTGACCTGCCCGTGCTCATGACCGCGCCGTACTTCGTCGAGGTGTTCGGCCGCGCGCAGGCCGCGTGGCGGCGCGTGGTCGTCTCCGCCGCGCAGGCAGGGATCCCCTCCCCCGCGTTCTCGTCGTCGCTGGCGTACTACGACGGCATCCGCGCCGACCGCCTGCCGGCCGCGCTCGTGCAGGGACAGCGCGACTTCTTCGGCGCGCACACCTACAAGCGCATCGACAAGCCCGGCACCTTCCACACCCTCTGGTCGGCCGACCGCACCGAGATCGAGGCGGAAGACACCCACTGACGCGGGCCCCACCCCGTCCCCGACGTCCGGTCCGCTCAGGCGGGCCGGACGTTGTGGTTGCGGCGGAAGACGTTCTGCGGATCCCACGCTGCCTTCACGCGGCGCAGCCGCGACATCGTCTCGACGGGGTAGACCTTGACGACGAGCTCCGGCTCCGTCGCGTTGAGGAAGTTGCCGTAGACGCCATGACCGAGCGCCTCGATCGCGGCCCAGTCCGCCTCGACGCGGGCGCGCTCGGCGTCGTCGAGATGCGGCCCGTCGAAGGCGCCCGCCATGGCGAACCACCCCGCCTCGCGGGCGGGGAACGCCGTGGCCTCCGGCGCGACGTCGCCGTAGGCGCCGCCGAGCGAGCGGAGGAACAGCACCGATGCCGGCTGCGCCTCGCGGAACGCCGCCAGCCGGTCGATCGCGTCGTCGCCCAGCTCGGCGAGCAGCGTGTTGCCTCCGACGAAGCCCGGCGCCGGGCGCTCGGGATCGAAGGGCGGCATGTCGGCGAGGATCTCCGGGTACGACACCGGCCCGAACGCGACCTCCGTGATGCCGGGCAAGGCGAGCACCGGCGCGAGCAGCGCGCGCGCCGCCTTCTCGTCGCCGAGCCAGCACGCCGTGAGCGACGCACCGGGAGGCGCGCTCGGATCCATCGCCGGGACGTCCATGTACGTGACGGTGAGCTCGCGGGGCGCGCCGCGCATCACGTCGCGCACGGCCCGCAGCGTCTCCCGCGCGTCGCCGGCGAGCGCGAGCTCGATCCACACGACGCCCGGCAGCGGGTGCGCCTCGAAGTCGAAGCGGGTGACGACGCCGAAGTTGCCGCCGCCGCCGCGCAGCGCCCACATCAGCTCGGGCGCGGTCTCGTCCGAGACCTCCACCACGTCTCCGGAGGCCGTGACGAGCTGCGCGCCGACGAGCTGGTCGGCCGCCAGGCCCCACGCGCGCACCATCCAGCCGATGCCGCCGCCGAGGGTCAGCCCACCCACGCCCACCGACGCGGTGTCGCCCGAGCTGATGCCGAGCCGGTGCGGCGCGAGCGCGGCGGCCACCTCGCCCCACGTGGCGCCGCCGCCGATGCTCACGCGCGTGCCGTCGACCGAGACGTCGCGCAGCGCGGAGAGGTCGATCGTCACGCCGCCGGGCACGGCACCCCACGCGCTGTGGCCGCCGCCGCGCACGGTCACCGGCAGCCCGGCGCGGGCCGCATGCGCCACGGTGGCGCGGACGTCGTCGACGTCGGCGGCGCGGACGATGAGGTCGGGCTCTCCGATGCCGGAGTGGAACAGGCGGGCCGCATCCCACTCGGGGTCGGTCGCCGTGAGCACGGTGCCGGCGAGCCCGGCGCGCAGGTCGTCGATCGTGGTCATGGCACGGACGGTAGCGCCCACCTCCGACACGCGAACGACGGGGCCGGCCCCGCATGCGTCGCGGCTCAGCGCAGGGCGACGAGCCCGAGGTTGCCGAGAATGGCGAAGGCGACGCCCCACAGGATGATCGAGACGATCTGCCAGAAGATCACCTGATTGCGGCTGGCGCCGAACGAGACCATGAGGCCCGAGGTGATCTGGCTGGGCAGCAGCGTCTGGCCGAGCAGGCTGACGCCCGGCACGCCGAAGCGGTCGAACATCTTCTTGAAGCGCTGCTTGCGCGGCGACAGCTCCGGCTCCTCCTCGCCCGCGGCGCGCCCGGCCAGCACCTTCCGGCGCGCCCCCGCCCCGACGAAGACGAAGGCGAGCATCGAGACGACGTTCCCGACGATCGCGGCGAGCACCGCGACGACGGTCGGCACGCCGGCCAGCACGCCGATGAGCGTGCCGAAGTACGACTCGACGAACGGGATGGCGGACACGAGCATGACGCCCAGCCACTGCGCCCAGACGGGCAGGGAGTCGGTGAAGGCGACGAGCGCGTCGTACATGGGATCTCTCCTCGATGGGGGTGTAAAGTGACCTTGACATGACAAGCTTGCTTGACAATCTCGATAGTGTCAAGTGGGCTTTACACATGGATTCCGAGGAGAACGTGCGAAGCAGGGTCAGAGAGCTGCGCGGCGAACGCGGGCTGTCTCAGCAGGCGCTGGGCGACGCGCTGGGCGTCTCGCGGCAGACGATCAACGCGATCGAGACGGGCCGGTACGACCCGTCGCTCACGCTCGCGGTGCACCTGGCGCGCTACTTCGGCGCGCCCGTGGAGGAGGTCTTCGATGTCGATGGATGAGCAGGGATCGCGGGATCGGGCACGCGGACGCCGCCGGTGGCCCATCTCGATCCTCAACACCGTGATCTACGGCGCGATGACGCTGTTCGGCGTCTGGCTCATCGTGGTCGACAGGATCGGGCCCGGCGTCATCCTGATCGTGGCCGCCGTGCTCGGCGCCCTCGCATCGGCCTTCGCGCGGCGGCGCGGATCGGGCGACCTGGAGCGCGTGAACGCGCTCGAGTTCGCGGACGAGCGCGATCGCGCCGCGGCCGGCAAGGCGCTCGCCACGGTCGGCGTCGCCGCGCTCCTCGCGTCGATGGCGCAGTTCGTCGTCGCGATCATCGTCGACGATCCGCTGTTCTCGCTGATGAGCGCCGCGGTACTCCTGTTCCTGGCGATCGTCTGGCTCGTCGCGAACTGGTACTTCGTCCGCCGCGGCTGAGCGCGGGGGTTCACAGCGGGGGCATAGGCGGCACCATAGGAAACCCATAGGTGCGGGCGCAGAATGGGTGCCATGACGACCCCGCAGCCCGCCCTCACCCGCGCCGACGGCTCGCCCGTCCGCGTGCTCGTCGTCGACGACGAGCAGATGCTCACCGACCTGCTCTCGATGGCGCTGAAGATGGAGGGCTGGGACGTGCGCGCCGCCTCCAGCGGGTTCGACGCGCTGCAGGCCGCCCGCGAGTTCGAGCCCGACGCGATCGTGCTCGACATCATGATGCCCGACCTCGACGGACTGGCCGTGATGCAGCGACTGCGCCAGGCGGGCGACGACGTTCCGATCCTGTTCCTCACGGCCAAGGACGCCGTCGCCGACCGGGTGGCCGGGCTGACGGCGGGCGGCGACGACTACGTGACCAAGCCGTTCAGCCTGGAGGAGGTCGTGGCGCGGCTGCGCGCGCTGATGCGGCGCGCCGGGGTGCAGACGGCGGACGCCGAGCCGATCCTGCGCGTCGCCGACCTCACGCTCAACGAGGACAGCCACGAGGTCGAGCGCGGCGGCGAGCCCATCGAGCTGACCGCCACGGAGTTCGAGCTGCTGCGCTACCTCATGCGCAACCCGCGCCGCGTGCTCTCGAAGGCGCAGATCCTGGATCGGGTGTGGCAGTACGACTTCGGCGGCAAGTCGAGCGTCGTCGAGCTGTACATCTCGTACCTGCGCAAGAAGATCGACGCCGGGCGCGAGCCGCTGATCCACACGATCCGCGGCGCCGGCTACATGATCAAGGCGCCGCAGTGACCGACGCGGCCGACGACACCCGGGCGGGGGCACCGCCCGGCCCCCCGCGGCCCGGCGACGCCGCGCTCCACGGCGCCGACGCCCCGGCGACCGGCACCGTCTCGTCCGGGCGGGCGCCTATGTCGTTCCAGACCAAGCTCATGCTCACGGTCTTCACGATCGTGGCGCTGATCCTCGTCGTCGTCTCGGCCGTCATGAGCCTCGTGCTCGGCCGCGTGCTCGAGTCGTCGCTCTCGCAGCAGGTCGAGTCGCTCGCCGACAGCGCGTCGTCGTGGGTCTCACCGGGGCAGGACGCCGCCTCGCAGCTCGCCAGTGCGCGCACCTTCCCCGGCACGATCCTCATCGTGCTCTCCACGACGAACGGGACGATCTCCGGGGCGATCAGCGACGGCCCGCGCGTGACGGGCCTCAGCACGGCTCAGCTCGCCGACGCCCGGAGCACGCGTAGCGAGACCGCGACCACGGTCACGATCGCCGGGGAGGGCGAGTTCCGGATCGCCTCCGGCCAGGTGCCCGGCGGCGTCTACCTGATCGGCGTGTCCACCTCCGGCGTGCGGGCCACCGTGGGGCAGATGCTCTCGACGATCGCGTTCGTCACGGCGGGCGGCCTGCTCGTGCTCGGCGCGGCCGTCACCGCCGTCATCCACCGCGGACTGCGTCCCCTGCGCGCCGTCGCCGACACCGCCACCCGCGTCGCCCGCCTCCCCCTGCACGCCGGCGCCGTCTCGATCGACGAGCGCGTGCCGGCGGACCAGGCCGACCCCCGCACGGAGATCGGGCAGGTCGGCGCCGCGCTCAACACGCTGCTCGATCACGTCGACTCCTCGCTCGACGAGCGCCAGCGCAACGAGGAGCGGATGCGGCGCTTCGTCGCCGACGCGAGCCACGAGCTGCGCACGCCGCTGGCGTCGATCCGGGGCTACTCCGAGCTGTCGCTGCGCGATCCGGCGCTGTCGGACACGACCGGGCAGTCGCTCGAGCGCATCCAGGCGCAGTCGATCCGCATGACGAGCCTCGTCGAGGATCTGCTGCTGCTGGCGCGGCTCGACGAGGGCACCGAGATCGTCGTGGGGGCCGTGGATCTCACACAGGTGGCGGTGGAGGCGCTCGCGGATCAGCAGGTGGCCGCGCCCGACCACGAGTGGCAGGCGGAGGTGCCCGACGATCCTGTCGTCGTCGCGGGCGATGCCGCCCGGCTGAGCCAGGTCGTCCTGAACCTGCTCGCCAACGCCCGCACCCACACGCCGGCGGGAACCGCGGTCACGCTGCGCATCGCCCGCGAGGGCAGCGGAGGCGCGACCCGCGCCGTGCTGCAGGTGCACGACGATGGCCCCGGCATCGACCCCGCGCTGCAGAAGGAGCTGTTCGCGCGCTTCGCCCGCGGCGACGTCTCCCGCGCCCGCAAGACGGGCGGCACGGGCCTGGGACTCGCGATCGCGAAGGCCATCGTCGAGGCCCACCACGGCACCATCACGGTGCGCAGCGAGCCGGGCGACACGACCTTCGAGGTGCGTCTGCCCGCCCGGCCGGCCTGAGCCGACCGAGCGCACGAGCCGGGGGCGAAAGGAAGGACTACGCCGCGCCGTCGAACATGCTCGTGACGGAGCCGTCGTCGAAGACCTCTCGGATGGCGCGGGCCAGCAGCGGGGCGCTCGAGAGCACCGTGAGCTTCTCGAAGCGGCGCTCCTCGGGCACCGGCACGGTGTCGGTCACGACCACTCGGTCGATCGCGTCGTCCTGCAGACGCTCGGAGGCGGGGTCGCTGAAGATCGCGTGCGTGGCGCCGACGATCACCTTGCGGGCGCCGTTCTCCTTCAGTGCCTGCGCGGCCTTCACGATGGTGCCGGCCGTGTCGATCATGTCGTCGACGAGCAGGCAGGTGCGGCCCGCGACCTCGCCGACGATCTCGTGCACGGTCACCTGGTTGGCGACCTTCGGGTCGCGGCGCTTGTGGATGATCGCCAGCGGCGCGTTCAGCGAGTCCGACCACTGGTCGGCCACGCGCACGCGGCCCATGTCGGGCGAGACCACCGTGAGCGTCTCGCGCTCCTCGTCGGTGATCGTCTCGCGGAAGTGGCTGAGCAGCACGGGCTTGGCGAACAGGTGGTCGACGGGACCGTCGAAGAAGCCCTGGATCTGCGAGGCGTGCAGGTCGACGCTCATGATCCGGTCGGCGCCCGCCGTGGCGATGAGATCGGTGACCAGGCGCGCCGAGATCGGCTCGCGGCCGCGCCCCTTCTTGTCCTGGCGCGAATACGGGTAGTACGGCAGCACGACCGTGACGCGCTTGGCCGAGGCGCGCTTGAGCGCGTCGAGCATGATGAGCATCTCCATGAGATCCTCGTTCACGTTCGCGCCGAACGACTGGATGAGGAACACGTCGCTGCCGCGCATCGACACCTCGAAGCGCGTGTAGATCTCACCGGAGGCGAAGGTGCGGTGCTCGGTCGGGGCGACCTGGATGCCCAACTGCGCCGCGACGGCCTGCGCGAGCTCGGGATGCGAGCGGCCGGTCACCACCACGAGACGCTTCTTCGTCTTCGCGACGACGCCCGGGGCGATGCCCCGCTCGCGGTCGAGTTCAACCTTCTTCTGCTTCTGAGCCACCGGCCGCCTCTTCTGCTTCGCGGGCCTGCCGCGCGGCGTCTGCCGCGGCGGTGCCCGCTCTGTTCTTCTCGACCCACCCCAGGGAATTGCGCTGGGGAGCCACGCTGAGCGCGAGCGCTCCGGCCGGGACGTCCTTGCGGATGACGGCCCCGGAACCCGTCTTCGCGCCGACCCCGAGTCTAACGGGCGCCACGAGGTCGTTGTGCGTGCCGGTGTGCACGTGGTCCTCGATGACCGTGCGGTGCTTTTTCACGTCGTCGTAGTTGGCGGTGATGGTGCTGGCGCCCAGGTTCACGTGCCGCCCGATGGTCGCGTCACCCACGTACGACAGGTGCGGCACCTTGCTGCCGTCGCCGATCTGCGAGTTCTTGCTCTCCACGAAGGTGCCGATCTTGCCGCCCTCGCCGAGCGTCGTGCCCGCGCGCACGTAGGCGAACGGCCCGACGGTGCTGCGCGGCCCGAAGACGGCGAGTGTGGCGTCGGAGCGGCGGATGACCGCGTCCTCGCCCACCTCGCAGTCGGCCAGCGACGTGTCGGGGCCGATCGTGGCGCCCTCGGCCACGGTCGTCGCCCCGAGCAGATGCGTGTTCGGCAGGATCGTGACGTCCTGCGCGAGCGTGACGGTGTCGTCGATCCACGTCGTCGCCGGGTCCTGGATCGTGACGCCCTCCAGCTGCCAGCGCCGCACGATCCGCTCGTTCAGGATCCGGGCCGCCTCCGACAGCTGGGCGCGGTCGTTCACGCCGAGCGCGACGCGCGCGTCGGCCGCGACACTCGCGGCGACGCTGCGACCGGCCTCGCGCAGCAGGCGCACGACGTCGGTGAGGTACAGCTCGCGCTGCGCGTTGTCGGCGCTCAGCAGCGGCAGGCTCTCGCGCAGACCCGCGGCGCGGAAGACGTACACGCCGGCGTTGATCTCGCCGATCGCGCGCTCGTCGTCGCCGGCGTCCTTGTGCTCCACGATCCGCTCGACGGTGCCGTCGGCCCCGCGCACGATCCGGCCGTATCCGGTGGCGTCCTCGAGCAGCGCGCTCAGCACCGTGGCCTCCGCCTGCGCGGTGCGGTGCTCGGCGATGAGGGCCGACAGCGCCTCGGCGTCGAGCAGCGGCACGTCACCCGAGAGCACGAGCACGTCGCCGTCGAAGTCGGCCGGCAGCGCGTCGACCGCCAGCTGCACGGCGCGACCCGTTCCGGGCACGTCGTCCTGGTCGACGACGGCGACGCCCGGGTGCGACGACACGGCCTCGACGACGAGGTCGCGCTCGTGGCGCACGACCACCTCGATCAACTGCGCGCCGAGGGCCTCGGCGGTATGCAGCACGTGCCCGACGAGGGGCCTGCCCCCGATCCGGTGGAGCACCTTCGGGGTCCGCGACTTCATGCGCGTGCCCTGCCCCGCGGCCAGCACGACGATCGCCAGATTCTCGTGGTTCATGCTCCGCCACCAGGATTCGAACCTGGTCCTCACAGCTCCAAAGGCTGTCGTGCTGCCGTTACACCATGGCGGACCCGCGGCCGCGCGGACCGCGGCAACAGTCTCTCACGGGTCATAATGACCGGATGGGCGAGGTGGATGAGGTCGACCGGATCGTCGGCGCGTGGCGCACGCAGCGACCCGACCTCGACTTCTCGCCCATGGAGGTGCTCTCGCGCGTCGACCGCCTGTCGCGCCACCTGGATCGCGCGCGCCGCGATGCGTTCGACCGGACCGAGATCGAGCCCTGGGAGTGGGACGTGCTCTCGGCGCTCCGCCGCGCGGGCGAGCCCTATCAGCTCAGCCCGAAGCAGCTGCTGCAGCAGACCCTCGTCTCCAGCGGCACGATGACCAACCGCATCGACAAGCTGCTGCGCCGCGGCCTGGTCCACCGCGAGGCCGACCCCGAGGACGGCCGCAGCGTTCTCGTCACCCTCAGCGAGCAGGGACGGATCCGTGTGGACGCGGCGATCACCCGGCTCATGGACGCCGAGGCCGAGTTGCTGAGGACCCTCTCGCACGCGGAGCGGACACGGCTGGCCGCGCTGCTTCGCCACCTGAGCCTGGGCTTCGAGACCGGCGCCTGAACGAGGGCTCCGGATCCCGCGCGAGTGCGAGGCACGGGCGCGGCCGGCGCCGCCGGAAGCACCTCTCGCCGCGGAAGCATCGCACCGGGATACTTGTGCCGATGAGCACCCGGCATCCTCTCTCCGCCTCGGCGCCTGCGCGCGGGGCGAGCGGGCGTGCCCGTGTCGTCCTGGCCGGGCTGATCATCGCGGCGGCGATCGTGCCCGTCGTCGGCGCGATCGCGATCGGCGCCGCCGCCGACGCCGACCTGCTGCCGGGGGTGCGGCTGCTCGTCGCCGCCGCCGTCTACGCGCCCGTGGCCGCCGTCTCGCTCCGCTTCCGTCGCGACGACGTCGCCGTGATCGAGGGCGCGCTCGCGGTGCTGAGCGGCTGGTTCGCCCTGCTCTCCCTGCTGCACGCCCAGTCTCCCGACGGCGCGGCCCTACGGGCCGCCGTGATCTCGCTCTCCCATCTGTGGGGGCTCGCGGAGCTGGCCGCACTCGGGCTGCTGGCGTGGCTGCTGATGCCGCGGCATGTGCGGCGTCCCCGCGCCGGCATCGCCCTCGGGGTGGCAGCGCTCGTGCTCGAGGTGCTGTCCGTGCTGGGCTCGCTCGTGGCGCCGTCCGAGGTCTGGGACGTTCCCGTGCCGCTCGCCCTCGCAATCGCGAGTCTCGGGACGGCCACTGTCGTGCTCGCGCGCGCCTGGCGGCCGTCGAGCCCACGCGAGCGGGCCGCGGCGCGGTGGTTCCTCGCGGGCGCCCTGCTCCTGCTCGCCAGCTACGCGCGCCTGCTGCCCGGGCTGCCGCCGGTTCTCGGGGGCCTCACGGACGCGATGTTCGTGCTCTCGCACGCCTTCCTCCCACTGGGCATCCTCGCCCTCAGCGGCGTCACGTCGCGCGCACGTCACACCGGCGACGTCGTCGCGCTCGCACAGTCCCTCGCCTTCGGACTGAGCGCGTACCTCGCGGTCGGGGTGGTCGCGGGCGCCCTGGGCATGGAGCCGCTGTGGAGAGGGGCGCTCGCGGCGGCCGCTCTCGCCCTCGTGTTCGGTGCGACGGTGCGCATCACGCGCGCGCGTCTCGACGCGGTGTTCACCGATCCGCCTCCCGACGCGCGCCAGGTGCTCGAACGGCTCGGCGCGCACCTGGCTCGTCCGGGCCGGGGCGGCCTCACCGACCTCGCGGCCGCGCTGCGGGACACGTGGGGCCTGTCGTCCGCGGAGGTGGATCTGGGACCGACCGGCCGGTCGGCGGTGGGCCGTCGTGTCGACCCGTCGATCACGGTGCCGCTCGTGTCGGCCGGTCGTCCGGTCGGCACGGTCACGCTGAGCGGTCCGGAGCGCCACTCGCTGCATGACGACGTCCTGCCCGTGCTGCGCCAGACCGCCGGCCTGATCGCCGTGGCCGTGCAGTTGGCCGTCGTGAACGAGGAGGTCGCGGCAACGCGTCGGCGCACGCTCGATGTGCGACGAGAGGAGCGCCGGATCCTGCACCGCGAGCTGGAGGGCGCGCTCGCTCCCGCGCTCGCGGGCGTCGGCGTGCGGCTCTCGGCCGCAGACGCCCTTCTCGCGCGCGGGGACGAGCGGTGGCGGGAGGAGCTGCGGGCGCTCCGCGCCGACACGGCGACGCTGACCGAGGACGTGCGCCGGCTGTCGCGCACGCTCCTGCCCACCGCGCTGGACCAGGGCGATCTCGAGGGCGCGCTCGATGAGCTCGCCACGGCCCTGTCCGGGCCCGGCATGCGCGTCGAGGTGGACGCGAAGGGCACCGACGTGCTGGCTTCGGACGCCCAGCTGCGCGTCTACCTCCTGCTCGCGGAATGCCTGATCATCGCGCGACGCACGGAGGGGATCAGCGTGGCACGCGGGACCGTCGCGCTCGATGCCGAGTCCACACGGGTCACCGTGCGGCCGGCGACATTCGATGAGGACGACGCGACGACCATCGCCCGGCGAGCCCGCGAGTTCGGTGCGCACACCGTCGACGTCGCCGGAGAGGCGATCGAGGCGGTGTTCCCGCGATGACGAGCGGATCGGGGATTCGCGTCGCGGCTGCCGTCGCCGTCTGGGGCATCTCCTGGCTCCTCGTGGCCTCCTCCGCCCTGCTGGCCTGGTCCGTCGGCCTGCCGTCCGATCCCCTGCCCGGGGTCTTCCTCTCGGAGGCTCCCCCGGAGATCCGGCGCCTCGCCTACCCGATCGACGTCACCGTCGCACTCGTCTACGGTCCCGCGAGCGCCCTCGTCCTCGCGCGGCGGCCTCATCCGGTGGGGATCGCCCTGGCCTGCTATGCCGTGGGGTCGGGCCTCTCGGCCTTCGCCATCCCGTACGGACTGCTCGGCGCGCGCATCGACGACCTGCCCCTGTGGGGACTGATCGCCTACGCGGCGGGCTGGGCCTTCGTGCCGGGGACCTTCCTCGCAGCCGCGGTGCCGCTTCTCGTCACGCGTGGGCGCCTGCCGCGCTGGCAGGGCGGGATCGTGGCCGTGACGGGCGGGATCGCGGCGGCCGCGACGTTCATCAGCCTCACCAACCAGGGACCGCTGCCGCCCCGGAATCCCCTCGGCATCGACGCGCCGGCCTATCAGGCGATGCTGCCTCCGCTGTACACCGCTCTCTCCGGCCTCGCCCTCGGCATCTCGCTGCTGTCGTGCGGCGTCGTGCTCGCGCGGTGGCGGCGTGCGAGACGCCGCCGGGCGCGCTTCGGCCTGGCCTGGCTGTCGATCGGCCAGCTCTTCGTCACGGCGTCGTACATCGCCCAGGCGCTGCCCGAGTACCTCGGCACGCCGCGCTGGGTGATCGACTTCGCGCTCCTCACACCCGTGATCGGGCAGATCCTGTTTCCGGCAGGCATCGTGGTGGTGATCCTCGGCGAGCGGCTGTGGGGCGTGGACATCGTCGTGAGCCGCGTGCTGCTGTGGCTCCTGCTGAGCGTGAGCGGCGTGGTGCTCTACCTCGTCGTCGTCACGGTCGTGCCGGCGACGATGGGGGCCGGCGGTGCGCTCGCGTTCGTCGCCCCGGTGGTGATCGCCCTCACGGTGCTCCCTCTGCGCGGCTGGCTGCAGCGCCGCATCGATCGTCTCGTGTACGGCGAGGGCGCGGACCCCGGCGCGCTGCTCGCCCGTCTCGGGGAGCGGATCGGCGAGCTGCCGCCGGGAGCGGACGGCATCCGGGAGCTGGCCGACACCCTGCGCCGGGTGCTCCGTCTCGGATGGGTCGAGATCCGGACTCCGCGGCTGAGCGTGGCATCGGGCGCCGGAGATGCGACGCATGCCGTGCACGCGCCACTCACGATCGGCGACGCGCGCCTCGGCGACCTGAGCGCCGGGCCGGTCGCCGGTCAGCGCCTCGATCGCCGCACCCGGACCGTGCTCGCGGATGTGGCGGGCCTGGTCGCCACGGTCGTGCGGCTGGCCGAGTCGCATGACGTGCTCGACGCGGCGCGCGCAGCTCTCGCCACCCGGCGCGCCGACGAGCGCCGTGCGATCCGCCGGGAGCTGCACGACGGCCTGGGGCCCGCGCTCGCCGGCACGGGGTTCGCGCTCGCCGCGGTCGAGAACCTCGCATCCAGCGATGCGGACCGCGCTCGCGAGCTGCTGAGCGAGCTCACCGACGACATACGAGCGCGAGCGCGCGAGGTCCGGGCCCTCGCCGACGAGGTCTCGGCGCCTCAGTTCGAGCCGGACGAGCTGCCCGAGATGCTCTCGCGCCTCGCGCGGCGGTTCTCGTCGTCTCGGCTGCGGGTGCGCAGCGAGGTGTCGGGCGCCGCCGGCCTTCCGCGGCACGTCGCGGAGACGCTGTACTTCATCGCGGCGGAGGCCGTCGCCAACGCGGTGCGGCACGCGCACGCCGGACGGATCACCGCGCGCCTGCACGCCGACGACGCGACGGCGACGCTCGAGGTGGTCGACGACGGATCCGGCATCCCCGCAAGCGCGTCGCCGGGGGTCGGGATGGCCTCGATGCGGGAGCGAGCCGCGACGCTCGGCGGCGAGCTGTCGGTCTCGACGGGCGCCTCCGGCACCTCGGTGCGCGTGCACCTCGCCCTCGACGCCGCGACGGCGGGCGAGGGGCGCGCGAGCACCGTGACGACGCCGATCCGGGACGGAGTGCTCTGATGCCCGGGACGCCGGGACGGCCAGCCTCGGCAGGAGGAGCAGCACGCGCCGCGACGAGACGACGCCGACGCGGCGGCGAGGAACGGAGGGCACGCGCATGAGCGACGAGCGCGCACGGATCGTCACGGTGGCGGTCGTCGACGACCACCCCCTCTTCCGCCGCGGCATCATCTCGCTGCTCGAGACGCTCGACGGCGTCGAGGTCGTGGGCGACGCCGCGTCGGTCGACGGTGCGCTCGCGCTCGTCGCCGAGCGGACCCCGGATGTCGTGCTGATGGATCTCGACCTCGGTCAGGAGTCGGGGCTGGATGCCACGCGGTCGATCACGCAGCGTCACCCCTCGGTGGCCGTGCTCGTGCTCTCGATGCACAGCGACGATCGCTCGCTCTTCGCCGCGATGCGCGCGGGAGCGCGCGGATACCTGTCGAAGGTCGCCGCGCCGCACGAGGTCGAGCGGGCCATCCAGGCCGTGGCCGACGGGCAGGCGCTCTTCGGCGCCGACGTCGCGGCGCGTGCAGTGGCCTACCTCAGCGGCACCGATGCCGCGGCGACGCCGGCGCGGTTCCCCGAGCTCACCGAGCGCGAGGCCGAGGTGCTCGACCTCGTGGCCCGCGGCCTCGACAACGGCTCGATCGCGCGCACCCTGGTGCTGACCAGCAAGACGGTGCGCAACTACGTGTACAGCATCGTGACGAAGCTCGGCGCCCCCGATCGCAGCGCGCTCATCGTGATGGCGCGTGAGGCGGGCTTCGGCGCGCGGCCGGGAGCCGCGTCCGCGACCGGTCCCATCCCCGATCCGGGACCCATCGGGGACATCCGTATCTGACCGCCGGGACGGCGCGTTCGTGAGGGTGGACCAGGGCCGCGACCGCGGCCTCTCCCCGCACGAAAGCGAGTCCCCATGTCATCAGCCTTTCGCCTGCCGCGCCCGGCCGCACCGATCCTCGTCGGCGCCGCCGCGGTGCTCGCGCTGACCGCCTGCGCGCCCGAAGCACCCACGACGGAGGATCCCGTGGCGCAGGATCCTGTGGCGCAGGACCCTGTGGCACAGGATCCTCCCGCCGCCTCCGATCCGTCCGGGCTCGTCGACGAGGTCTGCCTCGAGGCGTACCCGCTGTCGGCCCTCGCCCCGGCCGACATCGAGGCCCTCACCCTGATGCCGGCCGACTGGCCCGCACCGCCGGAGGACGCCGTGCTGTGCTCCACCTCCGAGAGCGGCGGCGAGGGGATCGACGGCGAGCCGTACACGATCCAGAACGCCGACTACGCCTCGAGCACCGCGATCGACGCCGTCCTCGCGCACTACGAGGGCGCGCTCGGCGGCCACGAGCTCGTGCGCAGCGACGGCGCCGAGTCCGGCACCGGCTACGCCTCCCTCGACGGCACGCTCGGCGACGTCGCCTTCCAGATCCGGGAGACCGACGGCGGCTTCACCGTGCTCTTCTCGGACGGGTACTGACGCCGCCGGCACACGAGCCGCCGGCACACGGGCCGCCGGAACACGAAGGGGGGGCGCCGATCCGACCGTCTTCACGATCGGACCGGCGCCCCCCCTTCCGTGCGCGTCAGCCGTGGCGTCTGCGCAGGATCATCCACCCACCGGCGGCGAGCAGGATCCCCGCCACGGCGAGCGCCCACGGGATGCCCGTACCGGTGACGGCGAGCACGTCAGGACCGTCGGGATCATCCGCCGCCGGGACAGGATCGCCGGGGCGCGGATCGCCCGCGGGGTCCGGATCGACAGGGTCCGGATCGACAGGGTCCGGATCGACGGGATCCTCCCCGGGATCCTCTCCCGGCTGCTCACCGGGCGCCGGCGCGGGCACGATCGCATACGCGACGACCGCCCTGGCCGTGTTGCCGGCCGCGTCGGTCGCCTCGACGACGAACTCGCGCTCGCCCGGCACGTCGGTGGGCAGCGACGCGCCCGACGCCACCGTCCCCCGGCACTCGGCGAGCCCCGACGTCTCGTCGTCGCACGCGTAGTCCGCGATCAGCTCGTCGCCCTGCCGGTACTGCCCGGGCGCGAGCACGGCCGCCGCGGGGTCGGCGCCCCGGGGCGCGCGCACGTCGATCACGGGCGGCGTGGTGTCGACCCGGAACGTCACCGTCTGCGGCAGGACTACCCGGCCGTCGCGCGTCACCGCCCAGTAGGTGAACTCGTACGCGCCGTCCTGGGGCGGGGAGAAGGCCGCGCGTGGCCCGTCCCGCTGCACCTCGACCGGCTCTCCGCCGTCGATCGCGTACCGCCAGTGCAGGCTCGCCACGTCGAGATTGCCCTCCAGCGCCTCGAGGCCGAACACCGGGCGCGAGGTATACCAGCCCTCGAAGCCCTGAGGTTCGGGCATCGAGATCCCGACCGTCGGCAGCGGGGGCTCCACCACGCGGTACGAGACGTCCCGCTGCGTGAGGTTGCCCGCCCGGTCGATCGCACTCACACGGATCGTGTACTCGCCCGGATACGTCGTGTCGAGCGGGCCGCCGTGCGGCGTCGCCGAGGTGCACTCGTAGATGCCGGACAGGTCGTCCTCGCACGCGAACGACACCGTGTGAGCGCTGCCGCGCACGTACTCGCCGCCCTCGACGGGGACCTGCACATCGATGCCGGGCGCGACGGTGTCGATCCGGATCTCCCGCGTGCGCAGACCGGTCTCGTTGCCGAGGCGGTCGACGGCGCGGTACTCGATGGTGTGCTCGCCGTGGGAGAGACCGAAGACGGCCACGGACTCGTCCGTGGTGCGCGGCTCCTCCGCGTCGACCCGCCATTCCAGCTGTGCCACGCCGGAGCCGGCGTCGCTGGCGCGGATGGTCACCTCGACATCGCGCGCGAACCATCCCCGGGCGTTCGACGCCGCCGGCACGGTGAGCAGCTCCAGCGCGGGCGGCACGCGCTCCGGCTCGCCGGCGACCACCGTGAACGCGACCGAGGAGCGCAGGCCGTCGACGTCGAACAGCGTCCGCACCACGTAGACGCCCGGCGCGGCGTCGGGGAAGTCGGCTCGCCAGTCCTGCGCGCCCTGCGCACGGTGTAGCGGAGCGCTTCTCGTGGAGCCGTCCGCGGCGGTGACGACCGCCGTCGCGAGCGTGCCGTCGGGCATCGGCTCCCCGTTCAGGAGGGCGCGCGTGCCGACCGCCAGCCCCGCCTCGGGCGGGAACCCCTGCGGGATGAGCTCGACGGCCGCCCGCTGCGACGAGATCTCGTACGCCACGCGGGCCGGCTCGTCGCCGTCGTTGTGGAACTCCACCCGCCACACGCCGGACGGCAGCAGCCGGCCCTCGTCCTCGACGAGGTGGATCGTCGTCAGCCCGCCCTGCGTCGTGAAGGTCACGTGGTCGTTCGGATCGATCGTCTGGATGCGGATGTCCGGGGCGCCGTAGCTGACGACCTGGATCATGCGCACGGCCTCGAACCGCACGTTGACGATCTGCGCCGTTCCCGGCGCGATCTCGTTCGACACGGCCTTGGGCGATCCCGGTGCGGGCGGTGCGGCCTTGCCTGGCGCCGCCCCGGCCTGGGGCGACGAGGATGCCGTCGTCCTATCCTCGGACGGCACCGTCGTCCCAGGCGCCACCGGCGATGCGCTCGCCGCGGCGTCCGCCGGCTCCCCGGCGGTGTCATCCCGCGCGACGTCTGCCGGCGGCTGCTCCGGTCCGGGCATCTCCGACTCGCTCGTCTCCGGCTCGGGCGTCTCCGGCTCGGGCGTCTCCGTCGCGGCGTGCTCCGCAGACGCTTCTGCTCCGGTCTCGGGCCCGTCGCCGCCCGCGGCGCCCGAAGTGGGCGACGGCTGGGCCCCTGGCGTGGCGGAGCCGCCCACCCCCGCGGTCTCGCCGGCCGGCGGCGCCGCGGCGGGCTGTCCGGCTCCGGTCGCCTCCGCAACGACCTCGACGGGTGCGGCGGGCTCCTCCTCGGGCGCGGCACTCGCCGCGACCGTCCCCGACAGGAGGAGCGACGACACGAGCGCCGCGGTCGCCGCCGCGGCCCCGAGCCGCCTCCCGCGCGAGAGGACCGTCGATCGGCGTACGCGCGTCACGCGGGATCCCCCGGCTCCGTGATGCGGCTGCGCCCCACCGCGAGCCACAGGCACGCGATGCCGAGCCACATCAGGCCGTAGACGCCGGGCAGCCCCGGCACGCCGGTGCCGAACGTCATCGCGAGGATGAACAGCGCGATCACCGCCGTGAAGCCGCCCAGGATGCGGGAGACGTTCCGCTCCGCGAAGGCCATCCACACGAACGCGATGGCCGCGACGACGAGGCCGAATCCGGGCAGGTACGCGCCGAAGTCGGTCAGCATGTAGTAGACGAACAGGCCCTCCTCGTCGTACAGCCCGGCCTCCGGCCCGAGGTAGTTGGCGAGCGCGCCCTTCCAGCCGTAGCCGAGCATCAGCGTCGCCGCCGTCGCGAGGATGCCCCCGGTGAAGATCCGGGCGCCCACCGATCCGGTGAACCGCTGCTCCGCGTTGCGTCGCCAGTACCCCTGGAACACGAACAGGGCGAGCACGCCGAGAAGGCCCACTGTCCAGCCCATCCGGCTGGCGACGTGGTCGAGATCCATCATGTCGGCCGAGGTGACGATGTAGTCCTCGCCGGCCTCCCAGGCGGCCATCTCGGCCGCGGGACGCACGTCGAACACGATGGTGCCGGCGAAGGCCAGGGCGGCGGCGAGCGCGCCCCACAGGGGCCAGATCGCGATGCGGAATCCGCGCTTCGCGGGTGGCGAGGCGGATGCGCGGGCAGAGACGGGAGAGAAATCGGAAGCAGTGGACATGATGAGGTCGCTTTCGTCGTGGGATCGACGCGTCCCTCGTCGAGACACGCCAGGCGACCGCCCTCGGCGGTGCGTCTCCGAGCGTCCTGTGCCCGCGTGCCCGGCTCCCAGAGGCGCGTGTCCTCGATCCGGCCGGGACTCCCGGTCGGGGACCGGAGCCCCTGACAGGTGGGACGCGCGGCCGGTCACGATGGATCGCCACCCACGGAAGGAGCACCGGATGCCCCGGAACACCGCGCGAGCCTCGCGGCTCGCCCTGGCCGTGCTCGCCTGCCTCGCCGTCGCGGGCGCCGTCGCGGGCTGCGGCGCGCAGGCCGGCTCCCCGCCGCCGCAGGGCGCCGGAGCGGGCCCCGTCTCCCCCGCCGATGCGGGAGCGAGCCCGACCCCCTCTCCCTCACCCTCCGAGACGGAGACGCCCGTGCCGACGGTCGGAGGCGCGTCATCCGAGGCGATCGATCCCCGCTGCCTTCGGCAGTTCCCCGCGGAGTCGACGTCGCCGATCCACGAGGCGCAGCTCGAGGGCCGCCCCGACTTCTGGCCGGAGGCGCCCGCGTGGGCGGCCCTGTGCTGGACCGAATGGGAGAACGAGTACACGCAGGTGGGCTGGTACGCGACCGACGAGGGCGTCAGCCGCGCCGAGATCTACCGCTACTACGAGCACGAGCTGATGGGGGTCGGCGCGACGGGCCGAGCCCAGACCGCCGAGGGCGAGGAGTTCGTCACCGGCGTCGTCCCCCCGCTGCACTCGTTCTGGCTGCTGTCGGGGAGGGATCACTACCGGGCGACCTGGTCTCTCGACGGCGAGTACGCCGACTGAGGAACGCGCGGGTCGCCCGCGCGCTTACGCTGGATGCGATGGCACATCTCCTGGGCGGCGAGAACCTGCGCATCGAGTTCCCCGCGAAGGTGATCCTCGACGGCGTCACGGTGGGGATCGCGGACGGCGACCGGGTGGGCATCGTCGGACGCAACGGCGACGGCAAGTCCACCCTCATGCGCATCCTCACGGGACGGATGGAGCCGGACGACGGCCGCGTCACGCGCCGCGGCGGCCTGCGCGTGGGCATGCTCGCACAGACCGACGAGCTCACCGAGAGCGATTCGGTGCGCCACGCCATCGTGGGCGACGCGCCCGAGCACGAGTGGCGCGGCGATGCGCGCATCCGCGACGTGCTCTCGGGCCTCACGCGGGACCTCGATCTCGAGGCCGACGTCTCCACGCTCTCGGGCGGCCAGCGCCGCCGCGTCGCGCTCGCGCGGCTGCTCGTGCAGGAGTGGGACGTCGTCGCGCTCGACGAGCCGACCAACCACCTCGACGTCGAGGGCATCGCGTGGCTGGCCGAGCACCTGCGCACCCGCTGGGCGGCGAACCAGGGCGCCCTGCTGCTCGTCACCCACGACCGCTGGTTCCTCGACGCGGTGTGCACCCGGATGTGGGAGGTGCACGACGGCATCGTCGATCCGTTCGAGGGCGGCTACGCGGCGTACGTGCTGCAGCGCGTGGAACGCCAGCGGCAGGCCGCGGTCGCCGAGGAGAAGCGCCAGAACCTCATGCGCAAGGAGCTCGCGTGGCTGCGCCGGGGCGCGCCGGCCCGCACGTCGAAGCCGAAGTTCCGGATCGAGGCGGCCAACCAGCTCATCGAGGACGAACCGCCCGTGCGCGACGCCGTGCAGCTGGCGCAGCTGGCCACCGCCCGCCTCGGCAAGGACGTCGTGGACCTGCTCGACGCGGGCGTCTCGTACGACGACCGCGACGTGCTGCGCGACGTGGAGTGGCGGATCGCGCCCGGCGAGCGCACGGGCATCCTCGGCCCGAACGGCGCGGGCAAGTCGACGCTGCTCGGCCTCGTCGCCGGCACGGTGGAGCCGACGAGCGGCCGCGTGAAGCGCGGCAAGACCGTGCGCGTGGCGTACCTCGATCAGCGCCTGGCCGAGCTCGACCCCGTGATGGACCGCCGCGTGCGCGAGATCCTGGCCGAGCAGCGGTCCACCTACGTCTCGGGCGGCAAGGAGATGACGCCGGCCCAGCTGCTCGAGCGGCTCGGCTTCCGCTCGTCGGAGCTGTCCACGCCCGTGCGCGACCTCTCGGGCGGCCAGAAGCGCCGCCTGCAGCTGCTGCTCGTGCTGCTGAACGAGCCGAACGTGCTCATCCTGGACGAGCCGAGCAACGACCTCGACACCGACATGCTCGCCGCGATGGAGGACCTGCTCGACTCGTGGCCGGGCACGCTGCTCGTCGTCTCGCACGACCGGTACCTGCTCGAGCGCGTCACCGACCAGCAGTACGCCGTGCTCGACGGCCGGCTGCGGCACCTGCCGGGCGGCGTGGACGAGTACCTGCGCCTGCGCCGCCAGGACACCGGATCGGCGCGGGCGAGCGCCCCCTCCCCCGCGCCGGCCGCGCCGGCGCCGGGCCTGTCGGGCGCCGAGCGCCGGGCGGCCGAGAAGGAGCTGGCCTCGATCGACCGCAAGCTGCAGAACCTGCAGGCGGGCATCGAGCGGATCCACGCCGACATGGCCGCGCACGATCCCGGCGACTACGACGGCCTCGCCGCGCTCGGCGCCGAGCTGCGCGCCCGTGAGGCCGAGGTCGCCGAGCTCGAGGAGCGCTGGCTGGAGCTGGGCGAGCAGCTCGACGGCTGAGCCGCCGCGCCGATCAGACCCGCGCCTCGAGGCGCGCGAACGGTCCGCCGGCGGCCCGCAGGTCGCCCGCGATGCCGGCGTCGACCGCGCGGCCCGCGTCGAGCACGAGCACGCGCGCGTCGTCGGGCACGAGGTCGACGCGGTGCGTGATCTCGATCACCGAGAGCCCCGGGCGCCGCGCGCGCAGGCGGTCGCGCACGCGGGCGGCCGTGGCGCCGTCGAGCTGGCTGAGCGCCTCGTCCAGCACGAGCACCTCGGGATCGGCGGCGAGGGCGCGCGCGAGGGCGAGGCGCTGCAGCTGGCCGCCCGAGATCGACGTGCCGCGCTCGCGCACCGGGGTGTCGAGGCCGCCGGGCAGCGCGTCGACCCACTCGTCCAGCGCGGCGTCGGCGAGGGCCTCGCGCAGCCGCTCCTCGGCGGCGTCGGGGGCGGCGAGGCGCAGGTTCTCGGCGATCGTGCCGCTCAGCATCGTCGGTCGCTGCGAGACGAGGGCGACGCGCCGCCGCAGCTCGTCGATCCGGAGCCCGCGCACGTCCGCGCCGCCCAGCAGCACGGCACCGGAATCGGCGTCGCGGCCGCGCGGCAGCAGCGACGCGAGGGTGGACTTGCCGCTGCCGGACACGCCCGCCACGATGCTCCACGCCCCCGCCGGGAACCGGGCGGAGACGGCGTCGAGCGCCGCGAAGTCGCCGTGGCGCACGGTCGCCTCGCGCAGCTCGACCGAGGCGTCGGCCGGGGCCGGCCCGGGCCTGGCGGGCTCGCGCACGGCCGGCTCGCCGTCGACGATGCGGCGCACGCGCTCGGCGGCGGCGAACGACGCATCGAGGCTCGTGGCGAACTCGTCGATGCCGCGGGCGGGTCCCCACAGCGCGACCGCGACGGCGAGTGCCACGGCGACCGTCTCGGCCGGCAGGCCCGCCGCGGCGGCGACCGCCGCGACCGCCGCGACGCCGAGGCCCTGCAGCAGCACGATCGCGCCGCCGCGCACGGCCTGCACGCGGCCGGACGTCGAGCGGGCCGCCGCCAGCGCGCGATCCGCCTGGTCCAGCTCGCGCAGCCGCTCGGGAGCGGCGCCGAGGGCGAGCACCTCGCGCACGCCCTGGATGTCGTCGCCCGCGCGGGCGGCGATCGCGCCCCGCGCCGCCGCGACCCCGCGCGCCGCACGCCACGTCGCCGAGCCCGCGGCGAGCGGGATGAGCAGCGCGCCGAGCACGAACGGCACCAGCGTCAGGGCGAGGCGCGCGTCCACGACCACGGCGAGCCACGCGAGGGCGGCGGCCGGCACGACCACGGCCGACACGGCCGGGGGCAGCGTGTGGGCGAAGAACACCTCGACGCGGTCGATGTCGCGCGTGGCGCGCTCGGTCAGCTCCGCGCCCGCACGCCCCTGCGTGGCGGCCGGAGCCTGCGGGATGAGGCGCGCGAAGAGCAGCTCGCGCAGCCGCTGCAGCGCCGTGAACGCCACCCAGTGCCCCGCGTAGTGCTCAAGGTAGCGCAGCGCGGCCTTCGCCAGCGCGATCCCCACGAGGCCGAGCACGAGCGGCAGGGTCTCGAACGGCGCCCCGCTCGCCGCCCGCACCACCGCGGTGGCCGCGAGCGCGAGCAGCGCGACCCCGAGGAGCTGATTGGCGATCCGCGCCACGACGGAGGCGGCCAGCGGCGCGAGCAGGCGGCGGGTGTGGCCGATGAGCCACCTGGTCAGGTCGATCCGGCTCATGCGCCCGCCTCCGCTCCGAGCGCGATCACGCGGTCGGCGGCGAGGATCGCCCCCGGTCGGTGGGCGATCATGAGCACGGTGCGGCCCGCCGCGAGCCGATCGAGCGCGGCGAGGATCGCGGCCTCGCCCGCCAGATCGACCTGCGACGTGGGCTCGTCCAGCACGAGGATCGGCGCGTCCCGCAGCGCGGCGCGCGCGATCGCCAGGCGCTGCGCCTGCCCGCCCGACAGCAGCGCGCCGTGCTCGCCGACGGGGGTGTCGAGCCCGCCGGGCATGCGCTCGACCTCGGCGCGCAGGCCCGCGACCTCCAGCGCGTGCCAGAGGCGCTCGTCCGGCGCGCTCGGAGCGGCCAGCCGCAGGTTCTCGGCGATCGATCCGAGGAACAGGAACGGTCGCTGTTCGACGACGGCGAGCCGCGCGCGGATCTCGTCGGCCGGCGTCTCCGAGGCGTCGAGCCCGTCGACGAGCACGGTGCCGGCGGAGGGCCGCAGGTGCGCCTGCACGAGCGCCGACACCGTGGACTTGCCGATGCCGCTCGGGCCGACGAGTGCCACCCGCTCCCCCGGCTCGACCCGCAGCGACAGACCGCGCAACACGGGCTCGCCGCCGGGGTAGCCCGCCGTGACGCGCTCGAGCACGATCGAGCCGGGCGGGGCCTGGCCTCGGCTCGCTGCGCTCGCTCGGCCCATCTCCGCTCCGGGCACTGCGCGCCCTCCGGTCGACGACCGGGGCCCGCCAGACAGGTGGCCGGCGATCTGCTGCTGCGCGGCGCGGCCGCCGATGCCGATGTAGAAGAACGAGCCGATGACGTCGACGGGCCCGATGACGAGCACGGTCATGAGCACGATCGCGACGGCCGCGCCCGCCGTGATCGCCCCGTCGGCCGCACGCGTCGCCGCGATCACGGTGGCGGCGACGACCACCGTGAGCGAGAAGGCCGCATCGACGACGAGGATGAGCAGCTGGTTGCCCGCGAGCATCCTCATGAGCCCGCGCCGGTGCTCCTCGCCGCGCGCCGCGAGGTCGTCGGCGACGCGCTCGGCCGCGCGGGCGTACACGAGCGTGTCGAGCGCCTGGATCGCCTCCAGGAACCCCGCCGTCAGTCGGCCCTGCGTGCGCCGATACGCCGCCCCGATCGGGCGGACGAGCCGGCGGAAGCCGCCGATCAGCACGGGCACGAGCAGGATGAGCAGGGCCAGCCAGCCGGCCGTCACGGCGTCCGCGGTCAGCGCCATGACGCCGAGCACGATCAGCGGCGTCGTGAGCGCGCCGAGGATCGGCCCGAGGAAGCCCGCGCGGTAGTGCGCGGTGCGCTCGACGCCGTCTGTGGCGACTGAGAGCAGCTGCCCCGACCGGCCGGCGGTGCCCGCCACGCCGAGGTCGAACACGCGGCCCACGACCGCCCGGCGCAGGCGCCCCTCGGCCTCCGATCCCGCCCACTGCGAGAACCAGGGCCCCGCTCCGGCGCAGACGGCCGCGACCGCCGCGCACGCCACGGGCACGGCCCAGCCCGGCTCGTCGCCGTCGAGCACCCGCCCGAGCCACGCGAACAGCAACGCCGTCGCGATCGCGCCGGCCCACGCGATCCCGGCCGAGACCCCCATCACCCAGGTCGGCGTCGAGGCGCGCACGGCGGCGGGCAGCGGCAGCGCGGGTCCGCCGGCGTGAGGGTGAGACATGTCCCTTCGATCGTATGACCGGCGTTGCTGGGGAATCGGTGGTGGCCGCTCGCGGGACCGGCCACCGCCGCCCAAGGTCAGACGAGCCCCTGCTCCTCCAGCCACTGCGCCGCGATGTCGGCCGGCGACATCTCGTCCTCGGTGCTCTGCACGTTCATGGCGACGAGCGCCTCGGGGGTGAGCGCGGCGCTGATCGGGTCGATGACGTCGGCGATCTCGTCCGCGATGTCGGACGAGGCGATGGGAACCACGTTCGACGCGAGGAAGAGGCCCTCCGGGTCCTCGAGCGGCACGAGGTCCTCGGTCTGGATGCGCGGGTCGGCCGTGAAGACGTTCGCGACCTGGATGGTGCCGGCCAGCAGGTCCTCGACGGTCGTGTCGCCGGTCGCCGAGAACTGCAGGTCGAGGCCGTAGACCGACTCCGCGCCGCTCGGGCCGTACGGCCGCTCCTCGAGCTCGGGCGGGCCGCCCAGCGTGAGCGGCTCGTCGACGTTCGCGAGGTCGGCGATCGTCTCGAGCCCGTGCTCCTCGGCGAACTCCGCCGTCACGGTGTACGAGTCCTGGTCGCTCGCGGTCGACTGCTCGAGCGCGGTGAGGCCCTCGGGCAGCGCCTCGACGAGGGCGTCGTACACCTCCTCGGGGGTGCGCGCCTCGGTCTCGGGGTCGTACTGCTGCTGCAGCAGGCTGCCGGTGTACTCGGGGAACAGGTCGATCTCGCCGTTCTCGAGCGAGGGCATGTACGCCTCGCGCTGCCCGATGTTGAACTGCTTCTCGACCTCGAAGCCGGCGTTCTCGAGCGCCTGCGCGTAGATCTCGGCGATGATCTCGTTCGAGTAGTAGGCCTGCGAGCCGACGACGATCGCGTTGCCGGAGCCGCCGCCGGGCTCCTCGGTCTCAGTGCCGAGGGGGTCGGAGGAGGCGCAGCCGGCCAGCGCGAGGCCGAGCAGCGCGGTCGCCGCGAGAGCGAGGGTCTTGGATGCGTTCATGTCGATCGCCTTCTTTCGTTCGGTCAGGAGGCGCGGGGCGCCGGGTCGAGGGTGCCGCGCGGGACGGACGCGCGCTGGATGAGGGCGAACACGCCGTCGAGCACGAGGGCGAGGGCCGCGACGGCGAGCGCACCGCCGAGCACCTGCTCGAAGCGGCGCAACTGGATGCCCTGGATGATGTCGTAGCCGAGGCCGCCGAGGTTGACGTACGCGGCGAGCGTGGCGGTCGCGACCACCTGCAGCACGGCGGAGCGCAGCCCGCCCACGAGCAGGGGCAGCCCGAGCGGCGCCTCGATGCGCCACAGCACCTGCCACCCCGTCATGCCCATCGCGCGACCCGCGTCGATCGTGCGCCGATCGATCGCCTCCACGCCGGTGTATGCCCCCGCCAGAATGGACGGGATGGCGAGCAGCACGAAGGCGGTGATCGCGGCCTCGGGCTTGCGCGCCACCCCGAGCAGCAGCACGAGCAGCAGGATGAGCCCGAACGACGGCAGCGCGCGAGCGGCGCCCGACAGCGCGACGGCGATCTCGCGACCCCGCCCCGTGTGCCCGATCAGCCAGCCCAGTGGGATGGCGACGACGGCGGCGATCGCGACGGAGACGAAGGTATAGAACAGGTGCGCGAGCAGCGCCGCGGGCAGCGCGTTCGAGCCGCTCAGCCGATCGGGAGAGAACAGCCACGCGAGGGCGTCCAGCAGCAGGTTCACGCGTGGCCTCCCACCGTCGCCGCCGCGGCGCGCGGCGCCCCGGCCGTCGCCGTCGTCCACGGCATCAGCACGCGGCCGGCGAGCACGAGCAGCACGTCGACCACGAGCGCCACGAGCGCCACGGCGACCACGCCCGCGAGGATCTCCTCGACGATGCGCCGCTGGAAGCCGTTCGTGAACAGGTAGCCGAGGTTGGTCACGCCGATGAGGACGCCGACCGTCGCGAGCGAGATCGTGCTCACGGCCGCGACGCGCAGCCCCGCGAGGATGACGGGACCGGCCAGCGGCAGCTCCACGGCCCAGAACCCGCGCAGCGGCCCGTACCCCACCGCGACCGCCGCGCGCCGCACGTCCTCGTCCACGGCGTCGAAGCCGTCGGCGACCGAGCGCACGAGGATCGCCACGGCGTAGATCGTGAGGGCCAGCACGAGGTTGAGCGGGCTCAGCGTGCTCGTGCCGAAGACGAGCGGCAGCAGCGGCAGCAGCGCGAGCGAGGGCAGCGTGTAGAGGATGCCCGTCACGGTGAGCACGAGGCCGCGCACGCGGCGGAAGCGGTGGGCGACCCAGCCCAGCGGCACCGCGAGCAGCAGGCCGTACAGGATCGGCGGCACGCTCTGGCGCAGGTGCTCGGCCGTGAGTGCGCCGATCAGCCCCAGGTTGTCGAGCGTCCAGCTCACGGGCCCTCGCTCCCCGCGCCGGCGGCCCCGCCCGCGGGCTCGGGGCGCAGCATGCCCTGGATCCGCCCCGATCCGTCGACCACGGCGGTGCCGTGGCGCGTCTCGCGCAGCGTCATGCCGCGCCGCCCGTCGACGAGCCCCACGAACTCGCGCACGAAGTCGTCGGCCGGGTCCTCGAGGATCTCGTCGGGCGTGCCGCGCTGCACGACGCGGCCGCCCTGCGCGAGGATGACCACCTCATCGCCCAGCAGGAACGCCTCGTCGATGTCGTGCGTGACGAACACCGTGGTCTTGCCCAGCTCGCTCTGCAGCCGCAGCAGTTCGCGCTGCAGCTCGCGACGCACGATGGGGTCGACGGCCCCGAAGGGCTCGTCCATGAGCAGGATGTTCGGATCCGAGGCGAGCGCCCTGGCCACGCCGACACGCTGCTGCTGGCCACCGGAGAGCTGCCCCGGGTACCGGCCCGCGAGCGCGCGATCGAGCCCGACGGTGTCCATGAGCTCGCGGGCGCGCTCGCGCGCCTCGCGCTTGGGCACGCCGTTCAGGATCGGCACCGTGGCGATGTTGTCGATCACGCGCAGGTGGGGCATGAGGCCGGCGCTCTGCATCACGTAGCCGATGCTGCGGCGCAGGCGCACGGGGTCGCGGTCCTTCACGTCCTCGCCGTCGATGAGCACGGCGCCGCTCGTGGGCTCGACCATGCGGTTGACCATGCGCAGCAGCGTCGTCTTGCCGGAGCCGGACGACCCGACGAGGGCGACGGTCTTGTGCGACGGCACGACGAGGTCGACGTCGGCCACGGCGACCGTGTCCCCCGCGTACTCCTTGCGGACGGAGCGGAACTCGATCATCCCGCGTCAGACCAGCGTCACCGCGGGACCGAACGCGAGGTACTGCCGCGCGTCGGTGCCGATCCGCTGGATCGCCTCCGGCGGCATCGACGGGTAGCACCACGCCGCGTCGTGCGCGACCTCGCCGTCGGCCGCGAGCGAGTAGTACTGGATGTCGCCGCGCCAGCTGCAGGTGTACGGCGTGGGCGACGCCAGCAGCAGCTCGCGGTCCACGTTGCTCGGCGGGAAGTACCACGCCCCGTCGATCCGCAGCAGCTCGTCCTCGGGTGCCTCCGCGACCACGCGGTCGCGCCACAGTGCCTTCATCGCCCCTCCAGTCGTTCGGTTTCGGGCGTTTCCCCGACGATACCGCCGGGCACGGACATCGGGGACGGATCCGTGCGAATCCGCGCCGTGGATCGCCGGCCCCTCGGATCAGCCGACGACGCGGGCGCCGGGCACGGGGCCGTGCACGTGGAGGGCGACGTGCCCGGCGGCGCTCATGGTGATCTGCAGGTCGATCGCCTCCTCCGGCCCGCCGCACAGGAACGCGAGGGTGGGGCCGGATCCCGACACGATGCCGGCGAGCGCGCCCGAGCGCTCCCCCAGCTCGAGGATCGGGGCGAGGTCGGGCCGCATCTGCAGCGTGGCGGCCTGCAGGTCGTTGCGCAGCGTCGAGGCGAGCATCGCCGCGTCGCCGGCGCGCAGGGCGTGCAGCACGTCGGCGTCCACCTGCGGCACCACCGGCACGGGGCCGATGTCCACGCGGTGGCGCTCGCGGTGCCGGTCGAGCTCGCCGTACACGGCCGGGGTCGACACGCCCTCCTCGCTCGTGACGAGCACCCAGTCGAAGCGCCCGCGGGCCAGCGCGGGGCTGAGCTGGTCGCCGCGCCCCGAGCCGATGGCCGTGCCGCCCATCAGCGCGAACGGCACGTCGGCACCGAGGCGCGCGGCCAGCCGCTGCAGCGCGGCCGTCGACAGCTCGGTGCCCCACAGCGCGTCGCAGGCCACGAGCGCCGCGGCGGCGTCGGCCGATCCGCCGCCCATGCCGCCCGCCACGGGCACCTGCTTGTGCACCTCGAGGTGCACGCCGCCCTCGTAGCCCGTCTCTGCGGCCAGCAGCCGCGCGGCGCGCAGCGCGAGGTTGCGGTCGTCGACGGGCACGCCGTCGAGCGCGACCGACCCCGTCACGGCCATCGTGAAGTCCTCGGCGTACGTGGCCACGACGTCCTCGTAGAGCGAGACGGCCTGGAACGCCGTCGCCAGCTCGTGGTAGCCGTCGTCGTCGAGGCAGCCCACCTCGAGGAACACGTTGATCTTGCCCGGCGCGCGCACGCGCACCGAGGGGAAGATCTCCGCGAGGGTCATCGGCGCCTCACTCGGTCGTGGCCGCTTCCGCCCAGAGGTCCGCGCCGGCCGCCGCGGCCAGCGCGTCGATGCGCTCGAGCTCCTCGGCGGTGAGGGCCGGACCCTCGAGGGCCGCGAGGTTCTCGTCCAGCTGCTCCACGCGCGAGGCGCCGATGAGCGCCGAGACGACCACCGGATCGCGCAGCACCCACTGGATCGCCAGCTGCGCGAGCGTCTGGCCGCGCTCGGTGGCGATCACGTCCAGGCCGCGCAGCGTGGCCAGGGCGCGCTCGGACAGGCGGGTGTTCGGCAGCGAGCGGCGCTGCTGCGCGCGCTCGGCCGTGCCGTCGCCGAGGTACTTCGCCGTGAGCAGGCCCTGCGCGAGCGGCGTGAAGGCGATGGCGCCCATCCCCTCCTGTCGCAGCACGCCCGTGAGGCCGTCCTCGATCCAGCGGTTCAGGATCGAGTACGAGGGCTGGTGGATGACGAGCGGCGTGCCCAGCGAGCGGGCGATCGCCTTCGCCTCGGCCGTGCGCTCGGCCGAGTACGACGAGATGCCCACGTACAGCGCCTTGCCCTGCCGCACGAGCGTGTCGAGCGCCCCGATCGTCTCCTCGAGGGGCGTGACCGGATCGGTGCGGTGCGAGTAGAAGATGTCGACGTAGTCGAGGCCCATGCGCGTGAGCGACTGCTCGGCGCTGGCGACGATGTACTTGCGCGATCCGAGGTCGCCGTAGGGCCCGGGCCACATGTCGAAGCCCGCCTTCGACGAGATGATGAGCTCGTCGCGATAGGGGCGCAGGTCCTCGGCGAAGATGCGGCCGAAGTTCTTCTCGGCCGAGCCGTACGGCGGGCCGTAGTTGTTGGCGAGGTCGAAGTGCGTGATACCGCGGTCGAACGCGTGGCGCAGCAGCCGGCGCTGGTTGTCGATCGGGAAGTTGTCGCCGAAGTTCCACCACAGGCCGAGCGAGAGCGGCGGCAGGTACAGGCCCGAGTCGCCCACCTGCCGGTAGTCGTTCCGCTCGTAGCGCCCCTCCGCCGCTGCATAGGGCCGATGCAGGTCGGCGATGTCGGCGGCAGTGCGGAACCGGGGGCTGTCGCTCATGGATTCACCCTACCCAGGCGCGGCGCGGCGCCGACACACGGCGTGTTCGAAGCGGATCAGAGGGCGCGCGCGATGCGGTGGAAGTCCGCGATGCCCAGCGCCTCGCCGCGCGCGGTCGGGTCGACGCCCGCGCGCTCCAGCACCTCGGAGGCCGCGGCCGCCGATCCGCCCAGCGCGCCGGCGAGCGCCTGCCGCAGCATCTTGCGGCGCTGCTGGAAGGCCGCATCGACGATGCGGAACGTCGCCTCGCGCTCGGCGTCCGATCCGCGCGGCGCGGGGTCGCGCTCGAACGCGACGAGCACGCTGTCGACGTTGGGCACCGGCCAGAACACCTGGCGCGACACGTTGCCCGCCAGCCGCCACGGCCCGTACCAGGCCGCCTTGGCGCTCGGCGCGCCGTAGACCTTGCTGCCGGGCGGGGCGGCCAGCCGCTCCCCCACCTCGGCCTGCACCATCACGACGCCGCGCTCGAGGCCGGGGAAGGTCTGCATGAAGTGCAGCAGCACGGGCACCGAGACGTTGTACGGCAGGTTGGCCACGAGCACGCGCGGGTCGCCCGGCAGCTCCGTCACGCGCAGGGCGTCGGCGTCGACGACCGCGAGCGCGCCGTCGGGCACGCCGTGGGCGCGCGCGGTGGCGGGCAGCTCGCGCGCGAGCCGGTGGTCGATCTCGACCGCCGTCACCGACGCCCCGGTCTCGAGGATCGCGAGGGTGAGCGATCCGAGCCCGGGGCCGACCTCGACCACGCGGTCCTCCGCCGACACGCGCGCGACCTGCACGATGCGGCGCACCGTGTTGGCGTCGACGACGAAGTTCTGCCCCAGCTTCTTCGTCGGCGTGACGTCGAGTCGGGCGGCCAGGGTGCGGATCTCCGACGGGCCGAGCAGCGTCACGGTCATCCCGCCATCATCCCATCCGGACCTGTCGAACCACCCCGCCTCGCCTCTCGCCGCGGCTCAGAGGCGCCCGGCCCAGGTCACGCGCACGACGGCGGCGCCCTGCTCGTCGCTGGCCGCGAGATCGACCTCGGCGCGGATGCGCCAGTCGTGATCGCGCGCGGGATCGTCCAGCGTCTGCTCCACGCGCCACATGCCCGGCTCGGAGTCGTCGATCCGACACAGCGCGGGCGAGCGCGCGGGGCCGCCGGTGAGCAGCTCGTCGTGCTCGGCGTAGTACCCGTCGAGCACCGCGGGCCAGTCGATGTGCGGATCGAGCTCGGCGAGCTCCTCGTCACGCTGGAGCGCGGCCAGCTGCACACGGCGGAACAGCTCGTTGCGCACGAGCACCGTGAAGGCGCGGCGGTTGGCCACGAGCGAGGGCGGCGCGGGCGGCAGCGCGTCGGGCTCGTCGCGCGCGTCGGCCCCCGCCGCGAGCGACTCCCACTCGTCGACGAGGCTCGAGTCCACCTGCCGCACGAGCTCGCCGAGCCAGGCGACGATGTCCTCGAGCTCCTCGGTGCGCGCGTCGGCCGGCACGGTCTGGCGGATCGCGCGGTACGCGTCGCTGAGGTAGCGCAGCACGAGGCCCTCGCTGCGGCCCAGCTGATACCAGTTCACGAACTCCGCGAAGCTCATGGCGCGCTCGTACATGTCGCGCACGACCGACTTCGGCTTCAGCGCGAAGTCGCGGATCCACGGCTGGCTCGACGCGAACACCCCGTACGCCTGCTCGAGCAGCTCCTGGAGGGGCTTGGGGTAGGTGACCTCCTCGAGCGCCTCCATGCGCTCGTCGTACTCCATGCCCTCGCGCTTCATGGCCGCGACGGCCTCGCCGCGCGCGCGGTACTCCTGCTGCGACAGGATCTGCCGCGGATCGTCCAGGGTCGCCTCGATCACGCTGACGACGTCGAGCGCGTAGTGGCCCGTGCCGGCGCCGCCCGGCGCATCGTCGGGATCGAGCAGGTCGATCGCGGCGAGCGCGAACGGCGACAGCGGCTGGTTGAGGGCGAAGTTCGGCTGCAGCTCGACGACGAGGCGGATCTCGCCTCGGTCCGTGACCTCGACGACCCCCGCCTCGCGCAGCGTACGGAAGATCGCCAGGGCCCGGCGCGCGAGCGCACAGCGCTGCGCCGCCGGCTGATGGTTGTCGAAGACGAGGGCGCGCACGTTGCCGAAGACATCGCCGCCGCGGCCGATGACGTTGATGAGCATCGCCGAGTTGATCTGCAGCTGCGGCTGCAGCGGCTCGGGCTGCGCCTGTACGATGCGCTCGAAGGTCTCCTCGCTCCAGTTCACGAAGCCGTCGGGCGCCTTCTTCCTCGTGATCTTCTTGAGCTTCTTGGGGTCGTCGCCCGCCTTGCGCCGCGCCTGCTCGTTCTCGATCTCGTGCTCGGGGGCCAGGGCGATCACGTTGCCGTACGGGTCGTATCCGGCCCGGCCGGCGCGCCCGGCGATCTGGTGGAACTCGCGCGCCGAGAGGCGGCGCATCCGCGTGCCGTCGAACTTCGACAGCGCCGTGATCAGCACGGTCCGGATCGGCACGTTGATGCCGACGCCGAGCGTGTCGGTGCCGCAGATCACCCGCATCAGGCCGCGCTGGGCGAGGGTCTCGACGAGGCGGCGGTAGCGCGGCAGCATGCCGGCGTGGTGCACGCCGATCCCGGCGCGCACGAGCCGCGAGAGCGTCTTGCCGAACGCGGTCGTGAACCGGAAGTCGCCGATGGCCTCGGCGATCGCGTCGCGCTGCTCGCGCGAGACGACCTTGACGCTCGACAGCGCCTGGGCGCGCTCCATCGCGGCCGCCTGCGAGAAGTGGACGATGTAGACGGGGACCTCGGACTCCTCCAGCAGCCGCTCGACGACGTCGTGCGCCGGGCGCTTCTCGTACGAGAAGTGCAGCGGCACGGGTCGCTCGGCGCCGGCGACGAGCGTCGTGGCGCGGCCGGTGCGGCGGGTGAGGTCCTCCTCGATCGCGGTCGTGTCGCCGAGGGTCGCCGACATCAGCAGGAACTGGGCGCCCGGCAGCAGCAGGAGCGGCACCTGCCACGCCCAGCCCCGCTCGCGGTCGCCGTAGAAGTGGAACTCGTCCATCACGACCATGTCGACCTCGGCCTCGGCGCCGCGCCGCAGCGCGATGTTCGCGAGGATCTCGGCGGTGCAGCACACGATGGGCGCGTCCGGATTCACGGAGGAGTCCCCCGTGACCATGCCGACGCTCCCCGCCCCGAAGATCTCGACGAGGGCGAAGAACTTCTCGCTCACGAGGGCCTTGATCGGCGCCGTGTAGTAGCTGCGCCCGCCGCGGGCCGTGCTCACCGCGTGCGCCGCGACCGCGACGAGCGACTTGCCGGTGCCGGTCGGGGTGGCGAGGATCACGTTCGAGCCGCTGACGAGCTCGATCACGGCCTCGTCCTGTGCCGGGTAGAGGGTCACTCCCCCATCGGCCGCCCAGCCGACGAAGGCGTCGTAGAGTCCGTCCGGGTCGCTGCCGGTGCCGGCGATCCGATCACGCAGCGAGGTATCCATCGCCTCCATCCTCGCAGGCCCGACCTTGACGGACGGCGCGGACGTGCGCGTACAATCGACGCGACCTGTCCCCGACGATCGGAACGAACCGTTGAAGCTCATCGACGTCCTCGCGTAATCCGCGCTGAACGTCGACTCCGGTTCCGGAGCATCGTGCAGCGCCTCGCGCGCTGAATCCGTCGATGCTCGTCCCGAGCTCCGCAGGCTCTCCTGCCCGGTATCAGCGCGCCCCTGCTCTGATACCCGGGAGGTCCCATGCCTGCTCTCGTCCTCGACCATCTCTCCTTCACCTGGCCCGACGGGTCCGTCGGCCTGCGTGAGCTGTGCGGCGCGTTCGGCGACCGGCGCACCGGCCTCGTGGGCCGCAACGGCGCCGGCAAGTCGACGCTGCTGCGCCTGGTGGCCGGCGAGCTCGCGCCCACGACGGGCCGCATCGCCGCCGACGGCGACGTCGCCTACCTGCCCCAGAACCTCACGCTCGACACGGCGGCGCGCGTGGCCGAGCTGCTCGGCGTGGCCGGGCCACTCGACGCCGTGCGCGCGATCGAGGCGGGCGACGTCGACCCCGCGCGCTTCGACGAGGTCGGCGACGACTGGGACATCGAGGCGCGCGCCCAAGCCGCCCTCGCCGAGGCCGGGCTCGCGCCGGGCATGCTCGATCGCCGCATCGGCGAGCTCTCCGGCGGCGAGGCGATGCTCGCGGCGCTCACCGGCATCCGGCTGCGCGGCGCCGCCATCACGCTGCTCGACGAGCCGACCAACAACCTCGACCGCGACGCCCGCGCCCGCGTGTACGACCTCGTGCGCGCGTGGCGCGGGGCGCTGATCGTCGTCTCGCACGACCTCGACCTGCTCGAGCTGATGGACGAGACCGCCGAGCTGTACGACGGCGGGCTCAGCGTGTTCGGCGGGCCGTACTCGCAGTGGCGGGCCGCGCTGGAGGCGGAACAGGAGGCCGCGCGACAGGCCGAGGTCGATGCGCGGAAGGTCCTCGCGAAGGAGAAGCGCCAGCGGATCGAGGCGGAGACGAAGATCGCGCGGCGGCAGAAGGCGGGAGCGAAGGCGGCCGAGTCGCTCCCCAAGATCCTCGCGAACGCGCGGCGCAGCGCCTCTGAGGCGACCGCCGGGCGCCTGCGCAGCGAGGCGTCAGGGAAGGAGCAGGCCGCGCGGGCGGCGCTCGATGCCGCGGGCCGGCGCATCCGCGACGACGACCTCGTGACCCTGGACCTGCCGGATCCGGCCCTCGCCGCGGGGCGACGCATCGTCACACTCGGCGACGGCACGCGGGAGTGGATCGTCCAGGGCCCCGAGCGCGTCGCGCTCACCGGCCCGAACGGGGCGGGCAAGACGTCGCTGCTCGAGGCGCTGCTCCGCGGCGCGGGGGCGTCGCAGCTGCACACGGATCGCGTTGCGTACCTGCCGCAGCGCATCGACGGCCTCGACGACGGCGCCTCGGCGTTCGACGCCGTGCAGGCGGCGGCGCCGGGCGTGCCGGCGGCACAGCTGCGCAACCGCCTCGCCCGCTTCCTCATCCGCGGGGCGGCGGCCGATCGGCCGATCGGGTCGCTGTCGGGCGGCGAGCGCTTCCGCGTCGCGATCGCGCGACTGCTGCTCGCCGATCCCCCGCCGCAGCTGCTGATCCTCGACGAGCCGACGAACAACCTCGACATCGAGACGGCCGATCAGCTGCTGGCCGCGCTGCGGGCGTTCCGCGGGGCGGTGCTCGTCGTGAGCCACGACGACGCGTTCCTGCGCCGCCTGCAGCCCGACCTCGCCCTCGAACTGCGCGACGGCGCCCTCACGGAGACGCCCCACGCCCCGTAGACGGCGACGCCGCCCCGGCCGACCCGGATGCAGTCCGGATCGGCGGGGCGGCGTCGTCCGCTCAGGCGCGGCGCAGGCGGCGGCCCGCGACGAGCCCGGCGCCGAGCAGCACCGCGAGGGCGCCGGCGACCGGGAGCACGCCGATCTCGCCGCCGGTGCGCGCGAGGCGCTGCACCTCGGCGGTGCCCGGCGCGACGACGCGCACGTCGGCCCACGCGACGACCTCGCCCGCGGCATCGACGACCACGAGCCGGTGCGCGCCGAGCGGCATGTCGTCGGGCACCTCGAAGCGCATCGTGCCGTCGGCGCCGACCACGGCGCTGCCGAGCAGCACGGGCTCGGAGTGCAGCCAGACCCACATCCGCTGACCCGCATAGGCGGCGTCGAGCTCGATCTCGAACGCGTCGCCGGCGACCAGGGTCGCTCGCACGTCGATCGTGCCGCGGCTCTGCTCGGTCAGCGCCGACTCGTCGACCGGAGTCGGGGCGGGCAGCAGCACACCGCCGCCACCGCCGTTGCCGTTGTCGCCGCCGGTGCCGGTGCCGTCGCCGTTGTCACCGTCGCCGTTGTCGCCGCCACCGTTGTCGCCGCCACCGTTGTCGCCGCCGCCGTTGTCACCGCCGCCGTTGTCGCCCCCGCCGGCCGCGCAGTTCAGCGTTCCGCTGCGCAGCGAGAAGCCGTCGGTGTCGTTGTCGTCGGTGTAGAACGTGGCGCGCGCGCCGTCGACGCACTCGCCGATCGCGAAGCCCTCGTTCGCCACGTTCGCGGCCTCGGCGGGACGCGCGTAGAGCACGCGCTCCGCGAAGGCGCCCGTCTCGTCGATGCCGAACGCCCCGATCCGGCCCTCGCAGGCCTCGTCGCAGACGACCCAGAGCGTCTCGGTCGCGGCGTCGAACTGCACGTCGGCGACGAGCTCGTAGCCCGTCTCGACGGCGGCCACGCGGTCGAACGATCCGTCGGAGCCGAGCGCGTAGGCGTACACGCCTGCGGTGCCCTCGACGCCGATGAAGAAGAGCCCGTCGCCGTGCCCGGGGTACCGCGCCGGCTGGTAGGCCTGCCCTGTGTTCTGGTCGACGAAGCCCTGCGCCGTGAGGAAGGAGTCCGGCACCCACGTCACGCCCTCAAGGCCCTGGTTGGCCCCGAGGCCGGGGAAGTCGGCGGCGAGGTTCCACTCGTGCGTCGCGACGAGCTCGCCGCCGGCGTGCGCGTCGTAGCGCAGGATCGAGGGCCGGCTCACGCCGCTGGCCTCGTTGTTGCGCTCGGTGGCCACGTACACGCCACCGGCCGATCCGGCGCCCGTCACCGTCACGCCCTCGGCGTCGGGGATGCCGCCGCCGTCCGGGTAGCGCAGCTGCGCGCCGCCCTCCCAGCCGGCCGCCCGCATCCAGGCGCCCGAACCGTCGGGCACGACCCGGAAGAGCAGGCCGTTGCCGTTCTCGACGAGCCAGAGCACGCCGTCGCCGGCCGCCTCGTAGTCGACGCCGCTCAGGTCGCCGCCGAACCAGTCCTCGCCGTCGATCGGCGTCGTGCGCGGCGAACCCGGCCACGGCGTGGTGTCGACCACCGGCTCCTCGACCACGGTCTCGCAATCGTTCGGGGCCCCCTTGGTGCTCACCGTGGTCTGCTGCAGCGAGCCGACGCCGTCGGGGCACAGCCCGTACGTGACCTTCGCGTGCGCGCCCCACGAGGCCGAGGCGACAACCGTGACGCCGTCGGGCTCGAACAGCCAGGCCTCGTCGCCGTCGCCCAGGCCGAAGTCGAAGCCGGGATCGGCACCCTGCGCCTGGTCGATGACGAAGAAGCCCTTCGCCGGCAGCAGCGAGCCGGCGGGCAGCGCGTACGGCGTGCGGCTGGCGTCGTTGTCGCGGAAGCGGAAGCCCGACAGGTCGAGGTCGGCGTCACCGGTGTTGTAGAGCTCGACCCAGTCGGTGTCGTCGCCGTTGGTCTCGACCTCGTTGATCACGACGGGCGAGGGCGCGACCGCCGGGCAGTCGTTCGCCGCGCCGAGCGTGGCCGATGCGGTGAGCACGAACTCGCCCACGCCGTCCGGGCAGCGGCCCCAGCTCGGGTTGCCGTGCGCGGTCCAGTCGTGGCGGTCGATGACCGTCTCGCCGTCGGCGGCGAACAGGATCGCGCTGTCCTCCTTGCCGAGGCCGAAGCCGAGGTCGCCCTCGCCGGGGATCGACAGAAACCCGCCGGGGGCGATGACCGAGCCGGCGGGCAGGGTGTGGATGTGGTCCTGATCGGCCGGATAGTCGGCGTCGGCGAGCTTCAGGCCCGCCACGTCCACCGGCAGGTTGCCGGTGTTCATCAGCTCGATGCCGTCGGGGGTGTCGCCGTTCGTCACGACCTCGTTGATGACGACCACCTCGGCGGCGTCGAGCGTGCACGCGTTCGCGGCGCCGGGCGTCGCGGCCGCCGTCTCGACGATCTCGCCGTCGCACAGCCCCCAGCTCGTGGCCGTGCCCGCCGCGAAGGCGAGCGCGCTCACGAGCGTGCCGTCGGGCGCGAAGAGGCGACCGGCGTCGCCCTTGCCGATGCCGAAGCCGGCGTCGCCGAGCTCGTCGAGGTTGGTGTGGATCACGAGGAAGCCGCCCGAATCGATGACCGTCCCCGCCGCGATCGGGAGGGCGTGCTCGTCGTCATCGTCCTTGACGACGTAGCCGCCGAGGTCGACGGCCGCCTCACCGGTGTTGTGGAGCTCGATCCAGTCGTCGTTCACCTCCACCTCGTTCACGACGACGGGCGGGATCTCGGCGGCCGCGGCGGGCACCGCGACGAGGGGCGCGAGCCCGGCGGCGAGGACCGCCGCGAGGGCGGCGGGCCGGGTCGCGCGGCGCCGCGCGAGGGGGATGTCTTCAGGCATGGATTCGCTCCTGGCGAGAGGGCGCACGCGTCGGCGTGCCGCGCCGCCCGGGACGGCGGCGCCGCGCTCACGCTGGCAGTGACGGAGAAACACGAGATGAACGGACGGTGTCCGATTCCCTCGCGCGTCAGAACTCCCCGTAGACCTCGAGCGTGTTGGCGGCGACCCGGGCGCACAGCTCGTCGAGGTCGGCGCCGAGCTCGGCGGCCAGGAAGCGCATCGTGAGCGGCACGAGGTACGGCGCGTTCGGGCGGCCGCGGTAGGGCACGGGCGTGAGGAACGGGGCATCGGTCTCGACGAGGATCCGCTCGCGCGGGATCACGGCGAGCGCGTCGCGCAGGTTCTGCGCGTTCTTGAACGTGGTGTTGCCCGCGAACGACAGGTAGTAGCCCTGCGCGGCGGCCTCGCGCGCCATGTCGGCGTCTCCCGAGAAGCAGTGGAACACCGTGCGCTCGGGGGCGCCGACGCGCGCGAGCGTGTCGAGCACCTCGCGGTGCGCGTCGCGGTCGTGGATCTGCATCGCGATGCCGTGCTTCTTCGCCAGCGCGATGTGCGCCTCGAACGACGCGTGCTGCGCCGGCCGGCCGTCCTCGTCGGTGCGGAAGAAGTCCAGGCCGGTCTCGCCGATCGCCCGCACCCGCGGGTGCGCCGCCAACTCGTCGATCACGGCGATCGCCTCGTCGAGCCGCCCGGCGGCCGCGTAGGCCGGGGCGTCGTTGGGGTGGATCGCCACGGCGGCGAGCACGCGCGGATGCCGCTCGGCCGCCGCCACGGCCCAGCGTGACGACTCGATGTCGCCCGAGGCCTGCACGACGCCGGCGATCCCGACCGCCTGCGCCCGCGCCAGCTGCTCATCGAGCGAGAGCGGATCGTCGCCGTCCTCGATCTCGAGGTGGCAGTGGTTGTCGTACACCGGCACCGCGAGCGGCTCGGGCGCCTCGGGGTGCGACAGGTCCTTGCGGCCCTTCGTCGACCGCTTCTCGACGTAGGTCTCGCGCGCGCCCTCCCCCACGGCGCCGTTGCCCGACACCGCTGCCCTCACTCGCTCTCGATGCGCGGGAACAGGGGCGCGAGCGTGCCCACGGCGGCGCCGGCGGGCAGGCGCCCCCACTCGCCCGCGGCGCGGACGTCCTGCGCGGCCAGCTCGCCGAGCGCGGCCTCGGCGCCCAGCGCCGTCCACAGCTTGGCGGTCGACTGCGGCATGATCGGCGAGAGCAGCACGGCGAGCGCGCGCAGCCCCTCGGCGCACGTGTACAGCACGGTGGCCAGGCGGTCGCGCTGGGTCTCGTCCTTCGCGAGCGCCCACGGCGCGGTGTCGGTGATGTAGCCGTTGAGCTCGTCGACGATCGTCCAGATCGCGTCGATCGCCTGGTCGATCCGGAACCTCTCGATCGCGGCGTCCGCGTCCGATGCCGCCTTCGCGACGATCTGCTGGATCCGCAGATCCGCCTCGGCGTACGCCGCCGGCTCGGGAACGGATCCGTCGAAGTACTTGGTGATCATCGCCACGGTGCGCGAGGCGAGGTTGCCGAAGCCGTTGGCGAGCTCCGCCTGGTAGCGGGCCGCCATGTCCTCCCACGAGAACGAGCCGTCCTGCCCGAACGCGATGGCCGAGAGGAAGTAGAAGCGGAACGCGTCGCTGCCGAAGGTGCCGACGAGCGTCTCGGGCGCGATGCCCGTGGCCTTGGACTTCGACATCTTCTCGCCGCCGACGAGCAGCCAGCCGTGCGCGAAGACGCCCTTGGGCACGTCCAGCCCCGCCGCCATGAGCATGGCGGGCCAGATGACGGCGTGGAAGCGCAGGATGTCCTTGCCCACCACGTGGTAGCCGGGCCAGCGGCGCGCGAAGTTCTCCTCGTCGGCGCCGTAGCCGACGGCGGTGGCGTAGTTGAGGAGCGCGTCGATCCACACGTACAGCACGTGCGACGAGTCCCACGGGATCGGGATGCCCCAGTCGAACGCGGAGCGCGAGATCGACAGGTCCTTGAGCCCCTGCTGCACGAACGCGACCACCTCGTTGCGGGCCGACTCGGGCTGCACGAAGTCGGGGCGCTCGCGGTACAGCTCGAGCAGGCGGTCCTGGAACTCGCTGAGCCGGAAGAAGTAGTTCTTCTCGTGCAGCAGCTCGAGCGGCTTCGAGTGGATCGCGCACACCTTCAGGCCCTCGAAGGGCCCCGTGCCGTCGACGATCTCGCTCTCGGGCTTGAACTCCTCGCAACCCACGCAGTAGAGCGCCTCGTACTCGCCCGCGTACACGTGGCCGCGGTCGTAGATCGCCTGCCAGAACTTGGCGGCGGCGGTCTCGTGGCGCTCCTGCGTGGTGCGGATGAAGTCGTCGTTGGCGACGTCCAGGGTCTGCAGCAGCGGGAACCACGCCTCGGTCACGAGCTTGTCGACCCACTCCTGCGGGGTGACGCCGTTCGCGGCCGCGGCGCGCATCATCTTCTGCCCGTGCTCGTCGGTGCCCGTGAGCATCCAGGTGTCGTCGCCCGCCTGGCGGTGCCAGCGCGCGAGCGCGTCCACCGCCACCGTCGTGTACCCGTGCCCGATGTGGGGCACATCGCTCGGGTAGTAGATCGGCGTGGTGATGTAGAAGGAGCGCCCGGAAGTCACCAGAGCAGTCTAATTGCGGTGCCGCGCCGCATTTCGCGGTCCCCTGCCGCGGGCGCCGCGGATCGGCGGATCGTCACATCCGGCTCAGCGCGCCGCGAGGGCTGCCTGGTACAGCTCCCGCGACGACAGACCCGTTGCCTCGGCCACCTCGCGGGCGGCGTCCTTGAGCCGGGTGCCGCCCTCGACGAGCGCGCGCACCTGGGCGAGCGCGTCGTCGGGCGAGACCTCGCGGGCCGCGGCGCCCGCGACGACGATCACGACCTCGCCGCGCACGCCGTCCTCGGCCCACGTCGTCAGCTCGGCGAGGGTGCCGCGCGCCACCTCCTCGTGCAGCTTGGTCAGCTCGCGACACACGGCCGCGCGCCGGTCCGCGCCGAACGCGGTCGCCATGTCGGCGAGGGTCTGGGCGACGCGGGTGGGGGCCTCGAAGAACACCATCGTGCGCGGCTCGGCGTGAAGCGCGGCGAGCGCACGCGCCCGCTCCCCCGGCTTGCGCGCGACGAAGCCCTCGAACGTGAATCGATCCGTCGGCATGCCCGCGACGGCCAGCGCCGTGAGCACGGCGCTCGGCCCCGGGATCGCCGTGACGGTCACGCCCGCCTCGGCCGCCGCCGCGACGAGGCCGTAACCGGGATCGCTCACGGTCGGCATGCCCGCGTCGGTGAGCACGACGAGGTCCTGCTCGCGGGCGCGCTCGACGAGTTCGGCCGACACCTGCTTCTCGTTGTGGTCGTGCAGCGCCACGAGACGGGGCCGGTTGGCGATGCCGAGCCCCGCGAACAGCCGCTGCGCCGTGCGGGTGTCCTCCGCCGCCACCACGGGCGCGGCCTCGAGCACCTCGACGAGACGGCGGGAGGCGTCCCCGAGGTTGCCGATGGGCGTCGCCGCGAGGATGATCACCGCTCCAGGCTACGGGGAACGCCGGACCGTCGCGCGAGGCCGGGCCGCCGGCCGCTCCGGTCCGTGGACCAGTGGACCATCCGGTTACATCCTCGTGAACGATCTGTCCGAGCGGGATCGGGCGCGCTACTTTCAGGATGGCACCGCTTCTCGGATGTCGTCCCGCCCGCACGCGCTCGCACGGCGCGTCGTCCCGAAGGAAGAGAACCTTGACTCACAGCACGTTCCCGAAGCGCGCGGCCCTCGCCCTCACCGGCGCCGCGACGCTCGCCCTCGTCCTGGCCGGCTGCGCCGGGTCGGGTGACACCGCCGGCGATGGCGGCGACACCGGCTCGGGCGAGGCGCCCACCGAGCTCGTGCTCGGCCTCGTCCCCTCGCAGGACGTCGACCAGCTCGTGCTCGACGCCGAGGAGCTCGGCGGCCTGCTCTCGGACGAGCTCGGCATCCCCGTCACCGCCGAGGTCACCACCGACTACGCCGCACTCGTGACGGCCATGCAGGCGGGCCAGGCCGACATCGGCATGTTCGGCCCGATCGCCCTCGTGCAGGCCGCCGACCAGGCCGGCGCCGTGCCGATCCTGCAGTCGGTGCGCTACGGCTCGTCGACCTACGTGACCCAGTGGTTCACGAAGGACACCGACCGCTTCTGCCTCGACGAGATCGTCGAGAAGGAGACCGAGGACGGCGTCTTCACGTTCTGCAACGGCACCGACGCCGACGAGGTCACGGGCCCGAAGGGCGAGGAGGCCATCGCGCTCATCGAGCAGGACGAGAAGATCGCGTTCGTCGACGAGGGCTCGGCCTCGGGGTACTACTACCCCGCCACGCAGCTGCAGGACGTCGCCGGCCTCGACCCGTTCGCCCTGACCGGCGCCACGTTCGCCGGCGGCCACCCCAACGCCGTGATCGCGGTCGACGACGGCGACGCGACCGTCGGCGTCAGCTTCGACGACGCGCGCGCGGAGGTCGTGGCCGAGCGCCCGACGATCGGCCAGGACCTGACGGTCTTCGCCTGGTCCGAGAACATCCCGAACGACGGCGTCGCGGTCTCCAGCGACCTGTCGGAGGAGTGGCAGCAGAAGATCACCGACGCGTTCCTCGCGATCGCCGACACCGAGGAGGGCGTCGAGGTGCTGCAGGCCGTCTACAACATCGACGGCCTCGTCGAGGCCGACCTCGATGCGCTGGACGCCGCCCGCCAGGTGGAGGCGAACTTCGGCGAGGAGTGATCCTCACGGGCCCCGGCCGCGGCCGGGGCCCGTACCCTCGTACCCATCACCCCGACCCTCGGCGATTGCAGCGACACGTGATCCGATTCGACGACGTCTCCGTCACCTACCCCACCGGCACGAAGGGCCTCGACGGCGTGAGCCTCGAGATCCCCGACGGCCAGTTCGTCGTGGTGGTGGGCCTGTCCGGGGCCGGCAAGTCCACCCTCATCCGCACCATCAACGGGATCGTGCGCACGAGTTCGGGCACGCTCGAGGTCGACGGCTTCCGCGTCGACGGCGCCTCGAACCGCGGGCTGCGCGAGCTGCGCTCGCGGGTGGGCATGATCTTCCAGTCCTTCAACCTCGTGTCGCGCTCCACCGTGCTGAACAACGTGCTCACGGGGCGCCTGCACGGCACGCCGTGGTGGCGCGCCCTGTTCGGGTGGTGGCGCCAGGCCGACACCGAGCTGGCGTTCCAGGCGCTCGAGCGCGTGGGCATCGTCGAGAAGGCCTACGACCGCGCCTCGGCGCTGTCGGGCGGCCAGCAGCAGCGCGTCGCGATCGCGCGGGCGCTGGCGCAGGAGCCGTCGGTGATCCTGGCCGACGAGCCCGTCGCGTCGCTCGATCCGCCCACTGCCAACATGGTGATGCGCGATCTGCAGCGCATCAACCGCGAGCTCGGCATCACGGTGGTCGTGAACCTGCACTTCCTCGATCTGGCCACCACGTACGCCGACCGGATCATCGGCATGCGCGCCGGCAGGGTCGTCTTCGACGGCACGGCGGCCGAGACCGACGACGCCGTCTTCGAGCAGATCTACGGCCGCTCGCTGAGCGCCGACGACGTGCTGCCCGGATCGGCGGCCGTGCAGATCGACCTCCCGGACGGCGCATGAGCGCTCCCGCCGCCCCCACCTCGGCGCGGCCGCGAAAGCCGGCCCCGAGGCCGTTCTTCATCGTCGTCGGCTTCGTCGCCGTCGCCATGACGGTGTGGTCGGCCGTCCAGATCGACTTCACGATCATGCCGTTCATCGAGGGCAATCCGCGCTCGTGGGGCATCATCCAGCAGTACCTCACCCCGAACTGGACGTACGTGCTCAAGGTGTGGCCGCAGTGGATCGAGACGCTGCTGATGGCCGTGATCGCCTCGTTCGCCGGCGCCGTGCTGGGTCTCGCGTTCGCGCTCATGGGCTCGCACACCTCGAACCGCTCGTCGTGGTTCCTGCGCGTGGTGCGCTGGTTCCTCTCGGTGCTGCGCTCGCTGCCCGAGATCGGCTGGGCCTACCTCATGGTCGCGATGGTCGGGATCGGCTCGCTGGCCGGCGTGCTCGCCCTCGTCATCTTCAACATGGGCATCATCGCCAAGCTCACGAGCGAGACGATCGACGGCATCGATCGCGGCCCCCTCGAGGCGGCCGACGCCTCCGGCGCCTCGACGATGCAGCGGATCGTCACGGCCGTGCTGCCGCAGATCTGGCCCGGCTACTTCTCGTACGTGCTCTATGTGTTCGAGATCAACCTGCGCGCCTCGGCGATCATCGGCATGGTGGGCGCCGGCGGCATCGGCCAGGCCCTGAACGTCGAGCGCGCCCGGTTCAACTACGACAACGTCTCGGCGATCGTCGTCGGCTTCATCGTCATCGTGATCGTGCTCGACGTCGTGTCCCAGTCGCTGCGGAAGAGGCTGATGTGAGCGCCGCCGTGAACACCGCCGCCAGCGCCGCGGGCGCCGCGCAGCGCCCGAAGGCGCCGTCCAAGCTGCCCGCCACGATCGCCTTCGTCGCGGTCGCGGCCGTCATCGTCGTGTGCGCCGTCGCGCTGCGGGCCGACTGGCTGGCCCTGCTCGGCCTGCCCGAGCGCGTCGTCCTCTACGCCCGCCTGCTCACCGAGGGCTTCTGGGCGAACCCGTTCGCCGATCCGCATCGCGAGTGGTGGGCCGTCGCGTTCGACTTCATGTTCGACTCGGTCTACATCGCATGGATCGGCACGCTCATCGGCGCCGTGCTGTCGGTGCCGTTCGGCTTCGCCGCCGCGCGCAATGTGGCACCGCAGTGGCTCGTGTGGATCAGCCGCACGATCCTGAACGTCATCCGCGCGATCCCCGAGTTCATCCTCGCGATCGTCTTCCTGCTGCCGCTGTTCGGCTTCCACCCCGCCGCCGGCGCCATCGCCCTCGGCGTGGGATCGGTCGGCACGCTCGGCAAGCTCACGAGCGAGGCGCTGGAGGACCTGCGGCCCGGCCCCGTCGAGGCGCTGCGCGCCACGGGCGCCTCCGGCCTGGCGGTGCTGCGCTGGGGCATGCTGCCGCAGGTGATGCCGGAGATCGTGTCGTTCTGGCTCTACCGCTTCGAGGTCAACATCCGCGCCGGCGCCATCCTCGGAATGCTGGGCCTGGGCGGCATCGGCTTCCTGTTCGACCAGCTCTTCAACGGGCGCGAGTGGGCGCGGGCCGGCATCGCGCTGCTCGTCACGGTCGTCGTCACGATCATCGTCGACCAGCTCTCGGCGGCCGTCCGCCACCGCATCATCGGCCGCGAGCAGTTCGCCCACCGCGAGGTGTTCTGACCCGCGGGTGCGAGCCCGCGCGCTCTAGGCTGGGCGGGTGAGGATCCGGGCGCGCGCGTGGGAGTGGCTCGCGCCGCTGCTCGTCGCGGTGCTCGCGGCGCTGCCCCGGCTGATCGCGCTCGGCCGGCCGGGCGAGCTCGTGTTCGACGAGACCTACTACGTCAAGGACGCGTGGTCGCTGTGGAACCTCGGCTACGAGGCGCAGTGGCCCGATGACATCGACGCGGCCTTCGCCGCCGGCGACACGCAGTCCTTCACGACCGATCCGTCGTTCGTCGTCCATCCGCCGCTCGGCAAGTGGCTGATCGGGCTCGGGATGGCGGCGTTCGGACCGGGAGACCCGACGGGATGGCGCATCGCGGTCGCGCTCGCGGGGGTCGCGACGGCCGTCGTGCTGTACGCGATCGGGCGGCGGATCTCCGGATCCGTGGCCGTCGGAGCGATCGCGGGCGGCCTGCTGGCGGTCGACGGGCTCGGGATCGCGATGAGCCGCGTCGCGATGCTCGACGGCCTCCTGGCGCTGTTCATCCTGCTCGCCGTGCTGTTCCTCGTGATCGACCACGAGGGCGCGCGGCGCCGCCTCGCATCCGCGCGCGGCACGGCACTGGGGCCCGTGATGTGGCGCCGGCCGTGGGTGCTCGCCGCCGGCATCGCCCTCGGCGCCGCGACGGCGGTGAAGTGGTCGGGGCTCTACGCGCTTGCGGGGCTCGGCCTGTGGCTCGTCGCGCGCGACGCGCTCGACCGGCGCCGGGCGCGGATCGAGGGCTGGCTGCCCTCGGCGATCGTGCGGCAGGGGCCGGCGTCGTTCCTGCTGCTCGTGCCCGTCGCGGCGCTGACCTACCTCGCGTCGTGGACCGGGTGGCTCGTCACCGCGGGCGGCTACGACCGTCAGTCCGACGCGAACCCCCTCGTCGCGCTGTGGAACTACCACCGCGCCGTCTACGGCTTCCACGTGGGGCTGAGCGCGGGCCATCCGTACGCGAGCCCCGGCTGGGAGTGGCCGCTTTTGCTGCGCCCCACGGCGATGTGGACGGATCGGCCCGACGTCGGCCACGCCTCGTGCCTCGGCAGCGACGACTGCCTGGCGGTGATCACGAGCCTGCCGAACCCCATCGCGTGGTACGCCGGCATCGCGGCGCTCGTCTTCCTGGCCGTCGCGCTCGTGCGCACGCGCCGCATCCGCTTCGCCGTGCCGCTCGTGGGCGTGGCCGTCACGTGGCTGCCGTGGCTGCTGTACCCCGAGCGCACGACGTTCCAGTTCTACTCGATCGCGATGCTGCCGTTCGTCTGCCTGGCGGTCGCGCTGGCGGTGCAGCACCTGTGCCGGGTGCGCGAGCCGGTGCTGCTGCCCGATCCGACCCCGGACGAGCGCATCCTCGCGTCGTTCGATGCCGCCCGCCGGCGCCGGGCCTGGGTCGTCGCCTCGGTCGCGTTCCTCGTGCTCGCCGGCCTGTCGGCGCTGTGGTTCCTGCCGCTGTCGACGGGCATCCTCGAGCCGTACCGGCTCTGGTACCTGCACATGTGGCTGCCCGGCTGGATCTGACGCGATCACCGCAATGCGAAGGGCCGGCCCCCGAGGGAGCCGGCCCGTGCGATCCGCAGGGATCAGTTGAACTCGAGCGGGTGCGTCGCCACGCGGCCCGAGCCGTCGCCCGGGTCGATCGCGGTGATCGCGTCCATCTCGGCGGCGGTGAGCTCGAAGCCGAAGACGTCGAAGTTCTCGGCCATGCGCTCCTTGCGCACCGACTTGGGGAACACGATGAATCCGCGCTGCAGGTGCCAGCGGATGACGACCTGGGCCGGCGTCTTGCCGTGGGCCTCGGCGGCCGCCGCCACGGCCGGGTTCTCGAAGAGCGGGTACTTGCCCTGACCCAGCGGACCCCACGACTCGATGTGCATGCCGTTCGCCTCGCCCCACGCGAGCACGTCGGACTGCTGGTGCGCCGGGTGCAGCTCGATCTGGTCGACGGCCGGCACGACGCCGGTGTCCTTGACGAGGCGGTCGAGGTGCTCGGGCAGGTGGTTCGAGACGCCGATCGAGCGCGACAGGCCCGCGTCGCGGATCTCGATGAGCTTCTGCCACGCGTTCGAGTAGGTGTCGCGCTGCGGCGTGGGCCAGTGCGTGAGGTACAGGTCGACGTACTCGAGACCGAGCTTGTCGAGGCTCTCGCGGATCGCGTCGTGCGGCTGCTCGCCCGCCTGGCGGTCGTTCCACAGCTTGGTCGTGATGAACAGCTCCTCGCGCGGGATGCCGCTCTTCGCGATGGCCGCGCCGACGCCCTCCTCGTTCTTGTAGATGGCGGCGGTGTCGATGTGGCGGTACCCGACCTCGAGCGCCTCGCTGACGGCCTTCTCGGCCTCGGCCGGCGGCACGAGGAAGACGCCGAAGCCGAGCTGGGGGATGTCGAAACCGGAGTTCAGCTTCACGGTGGGAACGGTCATGGCTCCACCCTATGACCCCCGTGCGCGCGTGCAGCGTGGTGCTCGCCGCCTCCGCGCCCGCTCACGACAGGGCGCGCACCCGCTCGCGCTCGGCCTCGACCGCGGTCACGCGCTCGAACAGCGCGTCGAACACGCTCGCGCGGTCGAACTGCAGCGCGTGCTCGCGCGCGCGCTCCTCCCACTCCGCCCGCTCCCCGGCGCCCATGCCGAGCGCGCGGTCGATCGCCGCGGCGATCTGGTCGGGAGCGTCGACGTCGATGATGATCGCGGTGTCGCCCACGGCCTCGCCCACTCCCCCGGTCAGGGTCGTGATCGACGGCCCGCCGCCCGAGAGCGCCTTCTCGGCGAGGGCGATGCCGAACGTCTCGATGAACTCCGGGCGCGGCTTGGTCGGCAGCACGTAGGCCGCCGCGCCGGCGAAGAGGAACGGCTTCTCGGCGTCGTCCACGTCGACGAGGAAGCGGATGCGATCGGCGGCGGGCGAGGCGGCCGCGATCTCGCGCAGCTCCTGCTCCTCCGGCCCGCGGCCGGCGATGATCAGCTCGCGGCCCTGGGCCTGCTCCGACGCGGCGAAGCCGGCGATGAGGTCGTCGACGCCCTTGGCCCGTGCGAGGCGCGACAGGTAGAACACGTAGCCGTCGCGCTCGAGGCCCCGTCGGGCGAGGTGGCGGTCCACCTCGTCCTGGTCCAGCCCGATGAACAGCGCCGCGTTGATCGCGGGGTACGAGATGGCCACCCGCTCCTCGCAGCGCGCCGCGTAGTTCGTGCCGTGCCGCGCGTCGAGGTGGCGCGCCTCCTCGACGATGAGGTCCTTCGTGTACTGGCTCACGGCCACGCACACGTCGCTGGCGAGGTACGACTCGAGCACGTGCGCGGCCGCGCCGAAGCGATCGGCCTCGATGCACTGGCGCACGACGTTCGTGATGTCGGATCCCACCGCCTCCGCGACCGTGATGACGTTCACGGGCAGGCCCGTGCGGCGCGCGACCTCCACGGCGTCGGTGACGGCGGTGGTGTGCGGCGAGAGGTACAGCGACATCGCGACGGTGGGCACCCCGTCGGTGAACAGCTCGACGAGGCGCCCGACGAGCCCGCCGATGTAGCGGCCGTCGACCACCTTGTAGTCGCCGACCGGCTCGGGGCGCTCCACCGTGATCCCCTCGCTGTACGGCAGCACCGTCTCGAGCGGCTTCAGCGGCAGCCCCGCGGCTTGCAGCCGCTCGATCGGCCAGGTCACGATGCGCACGTCGTCGAACCCGCGCAGCAGCGCGGCCTCGGCGAGGTTGCGGGCTTCGCCGGAGTGCCCGCAGATGACGGGATCGGCACGGACGACGATGACGAGTCGACGGGTCATCGCGCCAGTCTGCGGCTTCGAATGCGTCATGCGTGTTACGGAACCAGGAACGTCCGTTGAACGCCAGAGGCTTGCCGCGCGAGCCATAGACTGGAGGGCTATGCCCGAGCCCACCATCTCCTACCCGCCGGAGCTGCCCGTCAGCGCCGCGCGGGACGAGATCGCCGCCGCGCTGCGCGCGCACCCGGTGGTCATCGTCGCCGGCGCCACCGGTTCGGGGAAGACGACCCAGCTGCCCAAGATCGCCCTCGAGCTGGGCAGGCAGCGGATCGCGCACACGCAGCCGCGGCGCCTCGCCGCGCGCACGATCGCCGAGCGCGTGGCCGAGGAGCTGCAGGTGGAGCTCGGCGGGCTCGTCGGCTACAAGGTGCGCTTCACGGATCAGGTGTCGGATGCGACGCGGATCGCGCTCATGACCGACGGCATCCTGCTCAACGAGATCCACCGCGACCGGCTGCTGCGCCGCTACGACACGATCATCGTCGACGAGGCGCACGAGCGCTCGCTCAACGTCGACTTCCTGCTCGGCTACCTCAAGCGGCTCCTGCCCCAGCGCCCCGATCTGAAGCTCGTCATCACGTCGGCGACGATCGATCCCGAGTCCTTCGCCGCGCACTTCGCCGCCCCCGACGGCACGCCGGCCCCGATCATCGAGGTCTCGGGGCGCACGTACCCCGTGGAGATCCGCTATCGCCCGCTCGTGCCCGAGGGCGCAGCCGGCACAACGAAGGAGAAGACCCCTCCCGCGGGCGCGGACGGGGCGGATCCCGCGGATCCCGATGCGGATCTCCTTCGTTATGCAGCGGAGGACGAGGTGTCGGGCATCGTCGCGGCGTTGCGCGAGCTCGATCGCGAGGCGCCGGGCGACGTGCTCGTGTTCCTGCCCGGCGAGGCCGAGATCCGCGACGCGGCCGACGCCGTGCGCGGCGCGTTCGCGAACCAGGCCGCCCCCACCGAGGTGCTGCCGCTCTACGGCCGCCTGAGCGCGGCCGAGCAGCATCGCGTGTTCGAGCGCTCGACCGTGGCCGGCGTGCGGCGCCGCGTCGTCCTCGCCACGAACGTCGCCGAGACCTCGCTCACCGTGCCCGGCATCAAGTACGTCGTCGACACCGGCACGGCGCGCATCTCGCGCTACTCGAACCGGGCCAAGGTGCAGCGCCTGCCGATCGAGCCGGTCTCGCAGGCCTCGGCGCAGCAGCGCTCCGGGCGCGCGGGGCGCACGAGCGAGGGCATCGCGATCCGGCTCTACTCCGAGGAGGACTTCGCGCGCCGCCCGGAGTTCACCGAGCCCGAGATCCTGCGCACCTCGCTCGCCTCGGTGATCCTGCAGATGCTCTCGCTCGGCTTCGGCGACATCTCGGAGTTCCCTTTCCTCACCCCGCCCGACTCGCGCGGCGTCAAAGCCGCGCTCGACCTGCTCGTCGAGCTGGGTGCGGTGCAGCCCGGGCTCGGCGAGCCGCGGCTGACGCGGATCGGCCGCGACATCGCGCGCCTGCCGATCGACCCGCGCTTCGCCCGGATGCTCGTGGAGGCCGGCCGCACGGGCGTGCAGGAGGAGGTGCTCGCGATCGTCGCGGGCCTGTCGATCCAGGACGTGCGCGAGCGGCCGGAGGAGCAGCGCGAGCAGGCGGATCAGGCGCACGCGCGCTTCGCCGACCCGGCCAGCGACTTCCTGGGGCTGCTCAAGCTCTGGGACCACCTGCGCGAGAAGCAGCGCGAGCTCGGCTCGAGCGCCTTCCGCCGCATGTGCCGCCAGGAGTTCCTCAACTACGTGCGCGTGCGCGAATGGTTCGACGTCCACCGCCAGCTCCGCGGCATGCTCCCCAAGCCGAAGCGGGCGGATGGAGCCGACGATTCCGCGCGAGCTCCCGAAGCCGACGTGCGAGCGCGCAGCGCGAGCGTGGAGCGAAGCGACCCCGCAGCGCGAAGCGCCGCCCGAGGCGTGCGAGACGCTTCTGAAAGGAACGGTCCCGAAACCGGCCACCCCCAGGGCGAAGCGATCCACAAGGCCCTGCTCGCGGGCCTGCTGTCGCAGATCGGCACGCTCGACACCCGGGACGCGAAGCCCGCGGGCCGCGGCCGGCCTGCCCCGGCCGAGTACCGCGGCGCGCGCGGCATCCGCTTCTCGATCTTCCCCGGCTCGGCGCTGCGCAAGCAGCGGCCGCAGGCCGTCATGGCGGCCGAGCTCGTCGAGACCTCGCGCCTCTTCGCGCGCACGGTCGCCCGCATCGATCCGTCCTGGGCCGAGCCGCTCGCCGGCGACCTCGCCAAGCGGCAGGTGAGCGAGCCGCACTGGTCGAAGGACGCCGGCGCCGCCGTCGCGTACGAGAAGGTCACGCTCTACGGCGTCGAGATCGTGCCGCGCCGGCGCATCCAGTTCGCCCGCGTCGACCGACCTGCGGCGCGCGAGCTGTTCCTGCGGCACGCCCTCGTCGAGGGCGACTGGGACCCGTCGGCGCTGCCCCAGAAGGTCACCCAGTTCCTGCGTCAGAACGCCGAGCTGCGGCGCCGCCTCGAGAAGCTCGAGGAGCGCGAGCGCCGCCGCGACATCCTGGCCGGCGACGAGGCGGTGTTCGCCTTCTACGACGCGCGGATCCCGCAGGACGTGTTCGACGTGCGCTCCTTCGAGGCGTGGTGGCGCGAGGGTCTCACGCGCCAGCCGAAGCTGCTCACGATGCGCGAGGAGGATCTCGTCGACAGCGCGGCCACGGCCGACGCGCGCGACTTCCCCACCAGGTGGACGCAGGGCGATCAGACGCTGGCGCTCGCCTACCGCTTCGAGCCGGGCGCGCCGGACGACGGCGTGACGGTCGTGATCCCGCTGCCGCTGCTGGCACAGGTCGAGTCCGCCGGCTTCGACTGGCAGGTGCCCGGCATGCGCGACGAGCTCATCACGGCCATGCTCAAGGCGCTGCCGAAGGCGATGCGCCGCCACGTCGTGCCCGCGGCCGACTGGGCCGCGAAGTTCTCGGCGGAGCTCGACGGCCAGGGCCCCGAGGACCACGCCGGCCGGCCGCCGCTGCCGCTCGCGGACGCCCTCGCGCGGCTCGTGCAGCGCCAGGCGAACCAGCCCGTCACGGCGGCGGACTTCGAGCTCGACCGCGTGCCCGAGCACCTGCGCATGTCGTTCCGCGCCGTCGACGCCCGCGGCCGCGCGGTGGGTTCGGACCGCGACCTCGAGGAGCTGAAGGCGCGCCTGGCGGGCAAGGCGCGCGACAGCGTGGCGCGCCAGCTGGATCGGGCGGGCCAGCGGGCCGCGAAGGGCGCGGATCGCGTGGCGCAGGCCACGACGGTGCACGCGTCGATCGAGCGCAGCGGGATCACGGACTGGGATCTCGGCGATCTTCCCGAGGTCGTCGACACGAGGGTCGCCGGCGGCGTGGTGCGCGGCTATCCGGCGCTCGTGGACGCGAAGGACGCGGTCGCGATCCGCGTCGAGGCGACGGCCGAGGACGCACGGCGCGCGAGCCGCGCGGGCGTGCGGCGACTCGTGCTGCTGCAGGTGCCGAGCCCCGTGTCGTACATCCAGGACCACCTCACGGCGAATGAGAAGCTCGCGCTCGCGGCGTCGCCTTACCCCTCGGCGCGCGCCGTGATCGAGGACTGCCGCGCCGCGGTGGCCGACGCCGTGCTCGCCCGTCACGGCGCGGTGCGCACGCGCGCGCAGTTCGAGGCGGCGCGCGATGAGGTGAGCCGCGGATCGGTCGACGACGTGCTCGCGACGGTCTCGCTCGTCGCGCGCATCCTCACGGCCGCCCGCGAGGTCGAGAAGGCCATGAAGCGCGCGAACTCCATGACGCTGCTCGGTGCGCTGAACGACGTGCGCGGGCAGCTGGCGGGCCTCGTCCATCCCGGATTCGTGCTCGCCACCGGCGTCGACCGGCTGCGGCACCTGCCGCGCTACCTCGAGGGCGCGCGCATCCGGCTCGAGCAGCTGCCCGACAATCCGGGGCGCGATCGCGCCTGGATGACCGAGTACGAGCGCGCGGCGGCCGCCTTCGCCGAGGCGGGCGGCGCCATCCCGCTCCCCGCCGACGCGCCCGCCCGGCTCGTCACGGCCCGCTGGCTGCTCGAGGAGCTGCGCGTGAGCCTGTTCGCCCAGCGCCTCGGCACGGCCGAAGCCGTCTCGGTGCAGCGCGTGCAGAAGGCCCTGAAGGCCTGAGCCGGCCTGCGCGAGCGCCTATCGTGGGGGCATGGCCGACATCCTGATCACCGTCGACGAGCTGGCCGAGCGGATCGGGCGCGACCCGCTGCTGCGCGTGCTCGACGTGAGGTGGTGGCTCGACGCCCCCGACGGCCGCCCCGCCTTCGAGGCCGGGCACCTCCCCGGCGCGGTCTACGTCGACCTCGAGAGCGAGCTGTCGGCGCACGGCGCACCGCAGGACGGCCGCCACCCGCTGCCCGAGCCCGCCGCGCTGCAGGCGGCCGCCCGCCGCTGGGGCCTGCACGACGGCGACGAGGTCGTCGTCTACGACGACGCCCGCTCGATGGCGGCCGCGCGCGCCTGGTGGATGCTCGCCGACGCGGGCGTGAACGTGCGCATCCTCGACGGCGCCCTGTCCGCCTGGACGCGCGCGGGCCACCCGCTTGAGACGGGGCCGAGCGCCCCCGAACCGGGATCGATCACGCTCGGATCCGGCCGCCTGCCGCGCCTCACGATCGACGAGGCGGCCGAGCTCGGCCGATCCGGCACCCTGCTCGACGTGCGCGCGCCCGAGCGCTTCCGCGGCGAGACCGAGCCCATCGATCCGGTCGCCGGCCACATCCCCGGCGCCCGCAACCTGCCCACCGCCACGCTCGCGGACGAGGACGGCCGCTTCCTGCCCGCCGACGAGCTCCGCGCCCGGTTCGCCGGCGTGGGCGCGGGCGATGAGGTGGGTCTCTACTGCGGCTCGGGCGTGAGCGCCTCGCACGCCTTCGTCGCCGCCACGCTCGCGGGCCTGCGACCCGCCCTGTACCCGGGCTCGTGGTCGCAGTGGTCGAACACGCCCGGCCGCCCCGTCGCCACCGGCGACGCCTGAGCCCCACGCGGCGGCGCCGCGAGTTGCCCGCCGGGCGGCCAGCCGGGAGGATGGACGTCGGGTCCCGCGACCCGCCTCAGGTATCTTGATATCGAGATAGTTTCCCGGCACATCCCCGATCACTGGAGCGCCACCGCATGTCGAAGATCATCTACACCCACACCGACGAGGCGCCGCTGCTGGCGACGTACTCGCTGCTGCCGATCATCTCGGCGTACGCGGCGAAGGCGGGGGTGGAGTTCGAGACCCGCGACATCTCCCTCGCGGGCCGCATCATCGCGCAGTTCCCCGAGCGCCTCACCGAGGAGCAGCGGATCGGCGACGCTCTGGCCGAGCTGGGCGAGCTCGCGCTCGAGCCCACGGCCAACATCATCAAGCTGCCCAACATCTCGGCATCGGTGCCGCAGCTGAAGGCCGCGATCGCGGAGCTGCAGGCGCAGGGCTACGACGTGCCGGACCTGCCGGAGGACCCGCAGACCGCCGAGGAGAAGGACATCGCGGCCCGCTACGACAAAGTCAAGGGCTCGGCCGTCAACCCGGTGCTGCGCCAGGGCAACAGCGACCGCCGCGCGCCCGGCGCGGTGAAGGCCTACGCCAAGGCGCACCCGCACTCGATGGGCGCGTGGAGCGCCGACTCGAAGACGCGCGTGGCGACCATGGGCCACGACGACTTCGCCTCGAACGAGAAGTCGTACGTCTCCCCCGCCGACGACACGCTGCGCATCGAGCACGTGGCCGAGGACGGCACCGTCACGGTGCTCAAGGAGAAGCTGCCCGTGCTCGAGGGCGAGGTCGTCGACGCGACCTTCATGAGCGCCGCGGCCCTCGACGCGTTCCTCGCCGAGACCGTGCGCGAGGCCAAGGAGCAGGGCGTGCTGTACTCGGCCCACCTCAAGGCCACGATGATGAAGGTCAGCGACCCGATCCTGTTCGGCCACATCGTGCGCGCCTACTTCGCGCCGGTGTTCGAGCAGTACGGCGCCGATCTCGAGGCCGCGGGCCTGTCGGCCAACGACGGCCTCGGCGCCATCTACGCGGGCCTCGAGCAGCTGCCGAACGGCGCCGAGATCCGCGCCGCCTTCGACGCGCAGCTGGCCGAGGGCCCCGCCCTCGCGATGGTGAACAGCGACAAGGGCATCACCAACCTGCACGTGCCGAGCGACGTGATCGTCGACGCGTCGATGCCGGCGATGATCCGGATCGGCGGGCACATGTGGGGCCCGGACGGCAAGGAGGCAGACACCCTCGCGGTCATCCCCGACTCGTCGTACGCCGGCGTCTACCAGACGGTGATCGACGACTGCAAGGCCAACGGCGCGCTCGACCCGACGACGATGGGCACCGTGCCGAACGTGGGTCTCATGGCCCAGAAGGCCGAGGAGTACGGCTCGCACGACAAGACGTTCGAGGTCGCCGCGGCCGGCACCATCCGCGTCGTCAACGCCGCCGGCGAGGCCGTGCTGAGCCACGACGTGCAGCCGGGCGACATCTGGCGCGCCTGCCAGACCAAGGACGCCCCGATCAAGGACTGGGTCAAGCTCGCCGTCACCCGCGCCCGCCTGTCGAACACCCCCGCGGTGTTCTGGCTCGACGAGAACCGCGCCCACGACGCCAACCTCATCGCCAAGGTGAACGAGTACCTGCCCGAGTTCGACACCGAGGGCCTCGACATCCGCATCATGGCGCCGGCCGAGGCGACGAAGTTCTCGCTCGACCGCATCCGCCAGGGCCTCGACACCATCTCGGTCACGGGCAACGTGCTGCGCGACTACAACACCGACCTGTTCCCGATCCTCGAGGTCGGCACGTCGGCGAAGATGCTTTCGATCGTGCCGCTCATGGCCGGCGGCGGGCTGTTCGAGACCGGCGCGGGCGGATCGGCCCCCAAGCACGTGCAGCAGCTCGTGGAGGAGAACTACCTGCGCTGGGACTCGCTGGGCGAGTTCTTCGCGCTGGCGGCCTCGTTCGAGCACCTCGCCCAGACCGAGGACAACGCGAAGGCGCAGGTGCTCGCCGACACGCTCGACGCCGCCACCGCCTCGTTCCTCGAGAACGACCGCTCCCCCGGCCGCAAGCTGGGCACGATCGACAACCGCGGCTCGCACTTCTACCTCGCCCTGTACTGGGCGCAGGAGCTCGCGCAGCAGACGGCCGACGCCGAGCTGGCGGCGGCGTTCGCCCCGCTGGCCGAGAAGCTCGCCGCCGACGAGCAGGCGATCGTCGAGGAGCTGATCGCGGTCCAGGGCACGCCCGCCGACATCGGCGGCTACTACCGCCCCGACGCGGCGAAGACGGCGGCCGTGATGCGCCCGTCGGCCACGCTGAATGCGGCGATCGACGGTTTCTTTTCTTGATCTGCGCGCGCTCGGGCACCCGCTGCGCGGGTACCGCTCGCGTGCTCGCGCCGGCGCTCCCGCGCCGGCGAGGCGGCGCTTCGCGCCG
>NZ_JBSFPT010000006.1:0-95073 GCF_053588335.1 Microbacterium sp. NPDC003461
CAGCGCGAGGAACGTCACCACCCCCACGCAGAAGAGCACGACCGCGCTGACACCGGCCCAGGCGCGGCGCCCGGTGCGGGGCGAGCAGGCCCGCGCGACGGCGGGCGACGAGCTCGGCCGTGCGCGCGAGCCAGTCGTCCTCGGCCGGATCGTGGCCCCGCGGCGCGAAGCGCCGCCTCCGCTCTCGCGGGACGCGAGAGCGCGAGCACGCGAGCGGAGCCGCGGAGCGGCGCCCGAGCGCGCGCAGATTCAAAAAAAGAACAGCCCGAGCGCGCGCAGACTCAATAAAAACTAATGCCCCATCCCCAGCCCGCCGTCGACGGGGATGACGGCACCCGAGATGTAGGCCGCGTCATCGGAGGCGAGCCACGCGACGACGCCCGCGACCTCGTCGGCCGATCCGTAGCGACCGGCCGGGATCTGCTTCTTGTAGGTGGCCTGCGTCGCGTCGTCCAGCTCGGCCGTCATATCGCTCTCGATGAAGCCCGGTGCCACGACGTTCGCCGTGATGCCGCGGCCGCCCAGCTCGCGGGTGATCGCGCGGGCGAAGCCCACGAGGCCGGCCTTCGAGGCGGAGTAGTTGGCCTGCCCGGCCACGCCGTACAGGCCCGAGACGCTGGAGATGAGGATGATGCGGCCGCGGCGTGCCTTGATCATGCTCTTGATGGCGCGCTTGACGGTGCGGAACGCGCCGCCGAGGTTCGTGCCGACGACGGCGTCGAAGTCTTCGTCGCTCATGCGCATCAGCAGGGTGTCGCGGGTGATGCCCGCGTTCGCCACGACGGTCGTCACGGGGCCGAGCTGCGCCTCGACCTCGGCGATCGCGGCGTCGAGCGAGGCGCCGTCGTTGACGTCGGCGTGCACGGTGAGCGCCCCCTCGGGGCCCTCGCCGCTGCGGGCGGTCACCGCGACGCGGTGGCCGTCGCGCACGAAGCGCTCGGCGATGGCGCGGCCGATGCCGCGGTTGCCGCCGGTGACGAGGACGACGTTCTCGGTGCTCACGGATGTGCCTCCTGGCTGGGGATTCGGACCGCCCTCCAGCCTACGGGCAGCGGCCGCACAGCCCCGGCACGCGTACGCTGGAAGCATCGTGAAGCGCGCGTCGAGGGCCCAGTCTGCGACGTCCCTGGAGATGTCTCCGGAGGACGACGAGAACCTGCGCATGCGCAACTACCTGCTCACGATGGCCGTCCGCCTCGCATGCGTCATCCTGTGCGCCGCCGTCGTGCCGTACGGCTGGCACACGGCGGTCTTCGCCGTCGGCGCGATCTTCCTGCCGTACATCGCCGTGGTGATGGCCAACGCCGCCTCGCCCCGCGTGGTGTCGCACGCCGTGAGCCCCGAGCGGGCGCGGATCGAGGCCACCCCGCAGGCCGCGCCGGAGGATCCGTGGGTGATCCGGATCGCGGAGGCGCCCCGCCCGGCGCCGCGCGAGGACGGCGAGCCCTCGTGATCGGCCTCGACCCCGTCGAGCCCACGTGCTCGCGCGCCGGCTGCCGCGCCGCGGCCGCGTGGAGCATCCGCTGGCGCAACCCGAAGATCCACGCCCCCGAGCGCCGCAAGGTGTGGCTGGCGTGCGACGAGCACGTCGCCTATCTGCGCGACTTCCTCGGATCCCGCGGCTTCCCGCTCGAGGTCGTCGAGGGGGTCGCCTCGTGAAGAACAGCTCCCCCGCGGTCCGCTGGACCGTCTATGCCCTCGTCGCGGCCCTGTTCGCCGTCGTGTGCGGATTCCTGTCGCACTGGCAGTTCTCGCGCAACGAGGAGCGCGCCGCGATGATCGCGCTCGTCGAGGCGAACTACGACGCCGAGCCCGTGCCCGTCGAGCAGCTGATCGCCGGCACCGACGACCTCGACCCCGCCGACGAGTGGCGTCCCGTCGTCCTGACCGGCGAGTACCTCACGGAGCACCAGCTGCTCGTGCGCAATCGCGCGCAGGGCGGCACGGCGGCGTTCGAGGTGCTCGTGCCGCTGCGCCTCGAGGACGGACGGATCTTCGTCGTCGACCGAGGCTGGGTGCCGCCCGGCCACGAGTCCGAGCCGGAGTTCGTGCCCGCCGCCCCCGAAGGCGAGGTCACCGTGATCGCGCGGCTGCGCCCGGGCGAGCCGCTGCCCGAGTCGGGCCGCACCGCGCCCGAGGGCCAGCTGCCGACGCTGCACCTGCCGTCCGTGGCGGATGTCGCGGGCGACGGGACGATCGTGAGCGCCTACGGGATCATGGTGTCGGAGGATCCGGCGCCCGCCGAGCGCCCCGGCGAGCTGACGCCGCCCACCGAGGACCCCGGCCCGCACCTGTCGTACGCGATCCAGTGGATCCTGTTCGCCGTCATGGGCTTCGGCTTCATCGGCTACATCATCCGCACCGAGATCGCCGCGAAGCGCGAGGAGGATCTCGACCCGGACGAGGACGAGGGCGACGACGAGTCGATCCCCGCGCCGCCGCGGCGTGCGCGCGCGAAGCGCCGCGACCGCGACGCCGAGGAGGAGGACGCCCTGCTCGACGCGTGATGGAGCGGTTGCGCTGGTCGCTTCATCTCCGGCGCTTCGCGCCTCCGTTCAGCAACCGATGGCGGTGACGACCTCCGCAACCCGGCCGTCAGGCCAGGGTGATCAGCTCGAGGTAGTCGCGGTTCCAGATGTCCTCGACGCCGTCGGGCAGCAGCAGCACGCGCTCCGGGTTGAGCGCCTCCACGGCGCCCTCGTCGTGCGACACGAGCACGACGGCGCCCTCGTAGTGCGACAGGGCGCCGAGGATCTCCTCGCGCGAGGCGGGATCGAGGTTGTTCGTCGGCTCGTCGAGCAGCAGCACGTTGGCGCTCGAGACGACGAGCGTCGCGAGCGACAGGCGCGTCTTCTCGCCACCCGAGAGCACGCCGGCGGGCTTGAGCACGTCGTCGCCTGTGAAGAGGAACGAGCCGAGCACCTTGCGGGCCTCGGTCTCGTTGAGGTCGGGGGCCGCCGAGATCATGTTCTCGAGCACCGACCGGTTCACGTCGAGGTTCTCGTGCTCCTGCGCGTAGTAGCCGATCTTCAGGCCGTGGCCCGGCTCGATCTGCCCCGTGTCGCTCTTGTCGACGCCCGCCAGGATGCGCAGCAGCGTCGTCTTGCCGGCGCCGTTCAGCCCGAGCACGACCACCTTCGAGCCGCGGTCGATCGCGAGGTCGACGCCGGCGAAGATCTCGAGCGCGCCGTACGACTTCGACAGGCCCGACGCCATGAGCGGCGTCTTGCCGCAGGGCGCGGGCTTCGGGAAGCGCAGCTTGGCGACGCGGTCCTCCTGGCGCACCTCCTCGAGGCCCGACAGCAGCTTCTCGGCGCGCGCCACCATCTGGTGCGCGGCAGCGGCCTTCGACGCCTTGGCGCCGAAGCGGGCGGCCTGCTGCTGCAGCACCGACGCCTTCTTCTCGGCGTTGGCGCGCTCCTTGCGGCGGCGCTCCTCGTCGGCCACGCGCTGGCGCTGGTAGTGCTTCCAGCCCATGTTGTAGATGTCGATCACCTGGCGGTTGGCGTCGAGGTAGAAGACGCGGTTGACGGTCTCCTCCACGAGGTCCACGTCGTGGCTGATGACGATGAGACCGCCCTTGTACGACTTCAGGAACTCGCGCAGCCACACCACGCTGTCGGCGTCGAGGTGGTTCGTCGGCTCGTCGAGGATCATCGTGCCGGCGTCGCTGAAGAGGATGCGTGCCAGCTCGATGCGGCGGCGCTGGCCGCCCGAGAGCGTCTTGAGCGGCTGGTCGAGGATGCGGTCGGGCAGCGAGAGGTTGTTCGCGATCGTGGCCGCCTCGGCCTCGGCCGCGTAGCCGCCCAGGCCCTCGAAGCGCTCCATGAGGTTGCCGAAGCGCTTCATGGCCTTCTCGGCGACCTTCGGGTCGTCCGAGGCCATCTCCTCGCTGGCCTTCGCCATGCCGAGCTGGATCGATCCGAGCCCGCGGGCGTCGAGGATGCGGGTGCGCGCGAGCTCCTCGGGATCGCCGGAGCGCGGATCCTGCGGCAGGTACCCGAGCTCGCCGCTGCGGTCCACGCGGCCTCCGGCGGGGATGAGGTCGCCGGCCAGCACCTTCGTGAGGGTGGTCTTTCCGGCTCCGTTGCGGCCGACGAGGCCCACCTTGTCTCCGGGACCCACGCGGAACGTCACGCCGGACATGAGCATGCGCGCGCCGACGCGGATCTCGAGGTCGTGCACGGCAAGCACAGCGGAACATCCGTTCTTTCGGGGATCGGGCGCGACCGCGCCAGCCTCCCATCCTACGTCGCGTGCGCCGCCCGCGAGCCGGGAGTGCAGGTTATGCACCGCAGACGACAGATTCTGCATGCCGGCCGCGCCGCCGACGGGCCGGGTGCTGAGATGTCGAGAAGGTCCCTATGACACCGGACGCGCCTGCACGGATGCAGGGGCGCGGGAACTGCAAGGAGAGCAGCACGTGAGCGACGTCACGGCGAAGAAGCCGAAGAAGCCGATGAGCAACAAGAGATTCCTCTGGATCTGGGTACCGGTCCTCGCGTTCGTGACGGTGGTCGCCGTCGGTGCGAACGTCGCGATCGGCATGTTCCGCGGCGCCATCGAGTCCTACATGGGCGCGGGCACCTGGGAGATCAAGAACACCGCCGAGACCGAGGACTGGGACACCCGGTACTACGAGGGCGACCACGCCACCGTCGACGAGGCCAAGGCCGCGTCGACCGAGACGGTCGTGAAGATCGCCGAGGAGGGCATGACCCTCGTCAAGAACAACGGCACCCTGCCGCTCGAGCCGGGCGCCGTGACGCTGCTCGGCCGCGGCGCCGCCGACCCGGTCTACGGCGGCTCCGGATCGGGCACCGCCGACACGACGAGCGCGACGAACATCCGCGCGGGCATCGAGGCCGGCGGCTTCACCGTCAACGACACGGTCTACGACCTCCTCGCGGACTTCGCCGCCGACAACGCCCCCGCCGACGGCGGCCGCACGAACATCGTGATGGACGACCCCGAGGCCTCCAACTACAACATCGGCGAGATGCCGGTGAGCGACTACACCGACGCGGCGATCGACTCGTTCGGCGAGTACGGCGACGCGGCCATCGTCGTGATCGGCCGCGGCGGCGGTGAGGGCGGCGACCTCGCCACCGACATGACGGCGTGGGACGACCGCGCCGAGCCCGGCACGCACCAGCTCGAGCTGAACACCGACGAGATCGACGCCCTCAACCTCGCGAAGGAGCACTTCGACGACGTCGTCGTGCTCGTCAACGCCTCGACGTCGTTCGAGCTCGGCACGCTGCAGGACGACCCGGAGATCGACGGCATCCTGCTCGTCGGCTCCCCCGGCGCCAACGGCTTCCAGGCCCTCGGCTCCATCCTGAACGGCGACGTGAACCCCTCCGGCCACACCGTCGACGTCTTCGCGCGCGACTTCACGGCCGACCCGACGTTCGCCAACTTCGGCGACTACGCGTACGAGAACATCGACGACGCCTACTTCGTGGACTACGAGGAGGGCATCTACGTCGGCTACCGCTACTACGAGACCGCGGCCGCCGAGGGCTTCCTCGACTACGACCAGGCCGTCGTCTACCCCTTCGGCTACGGCCTCAGCTACACCGAGTTCGAGTGGGCCGTCACCGGCCAGGAGCTCGGTGACGTCGACGGCGAGATCTCGATCGACGTGGCCGTGACGAACACGGGCGATGTCGCCGGCAAGGACGTCGTGCAGCTGTACTACACCGCCCCGTACACGCCGGGCGGCATCGAGAAGGCGCACGTCGTGCTGGGCGACTTCGTCAAGACCCCGGTCATCGAGCCGGGCGCGACCGAGACGGTCACCGTCACGATGGACGTCGAGGACATGGCCTCGTACGACTGGCGCGGCGCGGGCGCGTACGTGCTCGAGCAGGGCGACTACGAGCTCAAGCTGCAGACCGACTCGCACCACCTGGCGGCGGGCGTCGAGCCCATCACCTACACGGTGGACGAGACGATCGCCTACGTCGACGGGCGCGCGAGCGACGAGGTCCCGGCCGTGAACCGCTTCGACGACGTCTCGGCGGCGTTCGACGAGAACCGCACCGAGTTCTCGCGCGCGGACTTCGCCGGTACCTTCCCCACCGCCCCCGAGGGCGACGACTTCGTCGCGAGCGACGCCGTCGTCGAGGGCTTCGAGCCGTACGACGCGGCCGCCGTCAACGCCGAGGCCGATGTGGAGATGCCGACCACCGGCGCCGACAACGACCTCTCGCTGATCGACCTGCGCGGCCTCGACGCGGACGACCCGAAGTGGGACGAGCTGCTCGACCAGCTCACGGTCGAGGACATGACCGACGTGCTGCTCTCGGGCGCCTACAACACGGCGGCCATCCCGGAGATCGGCAAGATCCGCACGAACGACCTCGACGGCCCCGCCGGCTTCAGCTCGTTCATCAACCCGGGCCTGTGGACCGGCACGGCGTTCCCGTCCGAGTACCTCATCGGCCAGACCTGGAACGTCGACCTCGCGCGCGAGATGGGCGTCTCCGTCGGCAACGAGGCGCTCGTGATGGGCGCCAACGGCTGGTACGCCCCGGCTGTCAACCTGCACCGCTCGCCCTTCGCGGGCCGCAACTTCGAGTACTACTCGGAGGACCCGGTCATCTCGGGCAAGCTCGCCACGGCCGTCTCGAACGGCGCCATGGAGCGCGGCGTCTACACGCTGACGAAGCACTTCGCACTGAACGACCAGGAGACCAACCGCGTCAACGGCAAGGGACTGGCGACGTGGGTCACCGAGCAGGCGATGCGCGAGATCTACCTCAAGGCGTTCGAGATCCCCGTGAAGGAGACCTCGGGCGAGGTCCCCTACCTCGACGCCGAGGGCGAGCCGCAGACCACCACGGTCGGCGCGCTCGGCATCATGAGCTCGTTCAACCTGCTCGGCACCACGTGGGCCGGCGGATCGACGGCGCTGATGACCGACGTGCTCCGCGAGGAGTGGGGCTTCGACGGCTTCGTCATCACCGACTTCAACCTGTACGACTACATGTACGCCGACCAGGGCATCGCCGCGGGCTCCGACCTGCAGCTCACCTTCGCCGGCTCCAAGGTCATGCAGGACACGGAGAGCGCCGCGGCGGTGCACAACATGCGCACCGCGATGCACCACATCCTCTACACGGTCGCCAACTCGAACGCGATGAACGGCATGGCGCCGGGCGCGACGCTCGAGTACCACGTGGCCGGCTGGGAGCTCGGGGTCCTGTGGGCCACGATCGCCCTCGGCCTGCTCATCGCGGCCGGCATCGTGTGGGTCGTGATCCGCGTGCGCCGTCACCGTCCCTCCGGCACGCCGGCCGAGGCGGAAGGCGCCGCGACGGCCTGACGCACACCGGGGCGGGCGTCCTCGCCCGAGGCGCCCGCCCCGTCCCGCCGTCACCGGCGGGACGTCACCCCACAGGAGCAACGCATGACCCACGACGACACGATCTCCCGCCTCACCCTGCTCGAGAAGGCGGCGCTGCTCAGCGGCGACAACACGTGGCAGACGCGCCCCGTGCCGCGCGCGGGCATCGACCGGATCTGGATGGCCGACGGCCCGCACGGCGTGCGCAAGCAGACGGGCGCGGGCGACCACCTCGGCATCGCCGCCTCCGAGCCCGCCACGTGCTTCCCCACCGCCGCGACCGTCGCGAACGCGTGGGACGAGGAGCTGGCCGAGCGGATCGGCACGGCACTCGGCGAGGAGGCGCGCGCGCAGGGCGTGAACGTGCTGCTCGGGCCGGGCCTCAACATCAAGCGCAGCCCGCTCGGCGGGCGCAGCTTCGAGTACTTCTCCGAGGACCCGGAGCTGTCCGGCCGCCTCGCCGCCGCGTACGTGCGCGGCATCCAGTCGCAGGGCGTGGCCGCCACCCCCAAGCACTTCGCCGCGAACAGCCAGGAGCTGCGCCGCATGGCCAGCGACTCCGTGCTCGACGAGCGCACGCTGCGCGAGATCTACCTCACGGCGTTCGAGATCGTCGTGCGCGAGGCCCGCCCCTGGGCGATCATGTCGTCGTACAACCTCGTGAACGGCGCCTACGCCCACGAGAACGCACACCTTCTGAAGGACGTGCTGCGCGACGAGTGGGGCTTCGACGGCGCCGTCATCAGCGACTGGGGCGGCGGCAACGACGCCGCGGCGGCCGTCGCCGCCGGCGGCACGCTCGAGATGCCCTCCCCCGGCTTCACGTCGGCGCGCGAGATCGTCGCGGCGGTCGAGGCCGGCGAGCTCGCCGAGAGCGACCTCGACGACCGCGTCCGCGAGCTGCTCGTGCTCATCGAGCGCACGGCGAACGACGCCGCGCGCGCCGCGATCGACGTCGCGGGCCACCACGCGCTCGCCCGCCGCGCCGCCGCCGAGTCGGCCGTGCTGCTGCGCAACGAGGGCGGCATCCTCCCGCTCGCCGCCGGCACGCGCGTGGCGCTCATCGGCGACTTCGCGCAGAACCCCCGCTATCAGGGCGCCGGATCGTCGCTCGTCAACGCCACGCGGGTGACGAACCTCGTCGACGCCGTCGCCGCCTCCCCGCTCGCCCTCGCCGGCCACGCCCAGGGCTTCCGCCGCGACGGCGCGCCCGAACCCGCTCTCGTCGCCGAGGCCGCGCGGGCGGCCCGCGAGGCGGACGTCGCGATCGTGTGCCTCGGCCTGCCGGAGACGGCCGAGTCGGAGGGGATGGATCGCGCGACCCTCGAGATCCCGCGCAACCAGATCGAGACGCTGCGCGCGGTCGCCGCGACGGGCGTGCCCGTCGTCGTCCTGCTCAGCGCGGGCGGCGCCGTCGAGACGGCCTGGGCGTCCGACGCGCGCGCCCTCGTCCACGGCTACCTCGGCGGCCAGGCCGGCGCGGAGGCGCTCGTCGACGTGATCACGGGCGCCGTGAACCCGTCGGGGCGCCTCGCCGAGACGCTCCCCGTCTCGCTCGCCGACACCCCCACCGCCGGGGCGTTCCCCGCCACGGGCGCGACCGCCGAGTACCGGGAGGGTCCGTTCGTCGGCTACCGCTGGTACGAGAGCACCGGCGCGGACGTCGCGTTCGAGTTCGGCTTCGGGCTCAGCTACACGACGTTCGCCTACCGCGACCTCGTCGTCACCGAGCGCGAGGCCGCCTTCACCCTCGAGAACACGGGACCTGTCGCCGGCGCGGAGGTCGCGCAGGTGTACGTCGCCCGCGCGGACGCGAGCCGCGTGCTGCGCCCGGCACTCGCGCTCGCCGGCTTCCGCAAGGTGCACCTCGAGCCCGGCGAGGCGCGCACGATCACCGTCCCGCTCCCCGAGCGCGCCCTGCGGTTCTACGACACCGAGACCGCGTCGTGGCAGGTGGAGGCCGGTCGCTACGAGGTGCGCGTCGGCGCGAGCGTGCGCGACCTCCGCCTCACCGCGTCGCTCGACGTCGCGGGCACCGTCCCGGCGGGCGAGCCCGATCCGGCCCTGGCCGCGTACCCCGCGCGGACGACGGACGTATCGGACGGGGCTTTCGCGGCGCTGCTCGGCCGCGATGTGCTGCGCGTCGACGAGGCGGGCAGGATCGCCGTGAACGATCCGCTGCTGCGCCTGGCCGACTCGCCCAGCGCGCTGGGGCGCCTCATCTACCGCCTGCTCGAGGGGCGACGCGCCTCCTCCGAGCGCAAGGGCACGCCCGACCTGAACATGCTGTTCCTGCTGAACATGCCGTTCCGGGCGCTCGCGAAGATGTCGGGCGGACTCGCGACGCCCGAGCTCGTCGACGGCGTGCTCACGCTCGCGAACGGCCGCGCCCTGCGCGGTCTCGCCCAGATCATCCGAGCGTTCCTGCGGGGACGCCGGGCGGAGCGGCGCACCCGCCGCTCCTTCGAGACTCAGAGTGGAGGTCGCGCATGATCGCCTCGATCCGGCGCTGGTGGTCGTCGTTCCAGGAGAAGCATCCCGAGCTGTCGAAGTTCGCGATGTTCTTCCTCCTCTCCAACGGCGTGACGGTGCTGCAGCTGGCGCTCATGCCGCTGTTCCGCTGGGGCTTCGACAGCTTCACCGGCCTGGTGGACGTGGACTTCCGGTGGCTGCCGATCGGCGCGAACGTGGACGGCAGCCAGTACTACATGTTCGACTACGCCGCGGGTCCGCTGCCCGCCGGCGGCGGCGGGCTCGCCTACTTCCTCGCGGTGCAGATCACGCTGCTCATCGCGCAGGTGCTCAACTTCTTCGCGCAGCGCAACATCACGTTCAAGTCGAACACGTCGATCTGGCGCGCGGCGTTCTGGTACGCCGTCGCGTACGTCGTGATCACGTTCATCGCGGCGGCCGCGCAGGGCTTCTACAAGGCGCCCATCTACGAGCTGCTGATCGACACATGGGGCTGGGGCGCGACGGGCGAGACGACCGCCGACGTCGTGACGATGATCATCAACGCCGCCATCTCGTTCTGGGTGTTCTACCCGATCTTCAAGGTCATCTTCCGCCAGGTGCCCGAGACCGCCGACGCCGAGGCCGATGCCGCGGCGGCCGAGCCGGCGCGGGGGCCGCGCGAATCGTGAGCGCGGCCATGACCCGTCAGTAGGCTGGCGTCGTGGAAGGCATCGTGCGGGTCGGCGTCGTCGAGGACGACCCGCACAGCAGGGAGCAGGCCGTCGCCCACCTGAACCGCTACGAGGCGGATCGGGGGGTGCGGTTCGACGTGTCGGTGTTCGACGACGGCGCGGGCCTCGTGACGGGCTACCGGCCCGAGTACGACGTGCTGCTGCTCGACATCGAGATGGAGCGCGTCTCGGGCATGGCCGCCGCGCGGCGCGTGCGCGAGCTGGACGACGACGTCGTGATCGTCTTCATCACGAACTCGCCGCGCTACGCCGTGGGCGGCTACGAGGTGCAGGCGCTGAGCTACCTGCTCAAGCCCGTCGCGTACCCCGCATTCGCGCAGGAGATGGATCGCGTGCTCGCGCAGCTCGCGCGCCGCGAGCGGCGCACCCTGCTGTTCCAGGCCGACGGCGCCCACCACCGCGTCGACCTCGCCGACATCGTGTACCTCGAGACCGCCGGGCACCGCGTGCTCATCCACACCCACACCGCGACGCACTCGGTCGTCTCGTCGCTGAAGGCCCTCGAGGCCGAGCTCGACGGCGCGGCCTTCCAGCGGTGCAACAGCGGCTACCTCGTCAACCTCGCCCACGTGACCGGGGTCGAGCAGAGCGAGTGCCGCCTGCGCGACGGCACGGTCCTGCCGATCAGCCGGCCCAAGCGCAAGGCGTTCCTCGCCGCCCTCGCGGCGCACATCGGCTCCGTCGGGGCGGCCTCGTGATCGGCGAGGCGCTGCCCGACATCCCCCGCATCTGCACCCGCCTCGCCGAGTGGGGCGCGTGCCTGGTGTACATCGCGATCGTGCGGCGGCGCGTCGGCCCTGCAACGCTCGTGACCGTGCTCGCGGCGGGGCTCGCGGCGCTCGTGGCCACGCAGCTGCTCGCCGACGCCCTGCCGCTGCCGCTGCCGCTGTGGACCGTCGGCATGCTCGCCGCCGTGGTCGTCATGCTCGTCTTCCTGCGCACGAGCGTCGCCGGCGGCTGGGCGACGACGGCGTACCTCACGGCGCGGGCGTTCGTGCTGGCCGAGCTCGTCACCTCGCTGCACTGGCAGCTGCACACCTACTTCTTCCCGACGGGGCAGCTGACCCCGCCCGCCGTCGCCCTGCTCGTCGCCACGTACGGCGCGTGCTTCGCGATCGCCGGCGTGGCCGAGGCGCGCCACATGCCGCGCGCCGAGCCGCTCGAGGTGGGCTGGCGCGAGGTGATCTCGGCCGGCGCCATCGCGGCGGTCACCTTCGCGCTGTCGAACCTCAGCTTCGTCAACGCGAACACGCCGTTCTCGGGCCGCCTGGGACCCGAGATCTTCTACATCCGCACCCTCGTCGACCTGTGCGGCTGCATCGCCCTGTACGCGCGTCTGAGCATTAATCACCGGATGCAACAGCCAGATCACCCCACGGCTGTTGGCGTGAGTGGTCCTGACTACGCAGCCGTGAGGGCCGCGTTGAGGTCGGCTTCTCGCGCATTTCAGGTCTAGCGAGAGTGGTCGTACATCCGGCGTGAGGCCGCGGCGGCGAGGAGCGCTCATCACGGCCTCACGCAGCCGAGCGTGCTATTGCTTACGGCGTGCGCGGGCGCGAACCACCCAGAGAGTTGCGGCTCCCACAGCGGCGAGGAGGAAGACACCGGCGGCGATCACTAGGACAATCGCGCCCTCAGCTGCCGTGTCAGCCGCGGGCGCAGCCGTGTCGCTCTTGATGGGTTCGGAGTTCGGCGTCATCGTCTCCTCGTCCTCAGCTGTCACTGTCGGTTCCGGCGTCGGCTCGGCGCCCGGCTGTACGCGCGTCTCCTCGTTGCGGCAGGCGGGCTGGTCCCAGCCGAGCGCGGGCTCGGCGTCAGCCGCGGGCGCGTATTGGAAGTCGTACGACTCTGAGATGGGGTGTCCGTCGCTGGAGACCGCGTTCCAGACGATCGTGTACGTGCCGGCTTCGCCGAGGGCGACCGGGGTGGTGAGAATGTTGAGGTCGATGGTCGAGCAGGATGTCTCGTAGTAGAGACCGTCGGGCCCCTGAACCTGCGCATAGCTGGTCTGCTCGAAGTCGATCAGCTCGCCGCTGAAAGTGAGCGTGACCGCGTCGAGGGCCGTGACGGTCTCTCCCGCGGCAGGGCTCGAGTCGAGCAGATTGTCGTGAGCTGCAGCGGGCGAGGACGCCAGCAGAGTGGCCGCTGCTGCGGCCACGAGGGCGAGCGACGCGCGCCGGGTAGTACGTGTGAATGTCTGTGACATGGTTCTGGATCTTTCTGTGGGCGCACGGGAGCATCCTCCCGGCGCGGGATGAGAGGGGGAGGTCACGCCCGGACGGGCGGACCTCGCCTCCTTGCTCCTCCGAGAGTTTCCACGTGCCGCGCCAGATCCAGGGTGTGGAAGCGTGTGCGCAGTCGCTGCACGCGCGCCGCTTCGAGGAACATGGCGAACCGCCGTGCACGGCGCCCCGTGACGATACCCAGCAGCATGAGCAGCAGCCGTTCGCCGAATGCGAGCACCAGGGTGGTCACAACGGCTGCTACGACATGAGAGAACCACATCCGCGTATCCATGTGAGCCGACACGCTCAGCGGCGCGTCCGGCATCGTCATGGCCGCCCCATGCATTACGTGTCCGGCCGGTGTGGGAACCTGGCTGGTGACGGTATCCCACCCTGTGGAGAGCATGAGGTGGAACAACGCCTGACTTGCGGTCACTGCTGCCGCCAATCGCGGCAGCGACAGGCGCCGCCCGACGAGCACGGTCGCGATCGGCACGGCGAACGCGGCCGCCGCCGAGATACTCATCAGCGGGGCGGCATGGCCTTGTGCGGCACCATGAAAGGTCGCCGCCAGCAGCGTCGAGACTAGCGCGGCCGCGAGACCGCGGACCACGCGCGCGCTCCGGTGCTGGCGGGGGACGCTCACCCCTGGAGTGTACGCAGGTGTCACACTCGTCCTCTCGGATGGAGGATCACGACGGCGGCGAGGATCGGGATCGCCCCGAGTGCGGCGATCACGCCCGCCACACGTTGGTCACCCATCGGCTCAAGACCCCAGACGCGTCCCATGGCGCCGAACCAGTCGGCGATCATGAGCCCCGGCTGCAGGAGCACCCAGGCGCCGAGTGCGAGCGGTGTCAGGATGGCGAGCCCGGCGACCACGCTCCGCATCGCCCGCGGCAGCGTCGACGAGCGCAGCGACCGAATCAGGAGCACTCCGCTCGCGAGCGTCAGCACCACGCGCAGCTCGTGCGCGAGCGGGTCGGCCAGCGCCCAGCGCAGCGCTCCGGTGGCCGAGGTGCCCCACAGGATCAGGACGAACAGACCGACGCCTGCGAGCGGATGACCGAGCATTCGCGCGACGGTCGATCGTGTGAACGCATGAATCCACTCGCGGCAACCGCGACTGTCGTCGGTGCGAATCAGGATCGCGTCGTCCGCGAGACGCAAGGGGGCACCGAGGACGAGCAGCAGAGGGACGACGGTTGCAAGCAACAGGCGGCCGAGCATGTCGATGCTGTGGAGGTAGTCGGCGTAGGCGGCGATCGGCCCGCCTGTCACCCACATGAGCAGCAGCAGGCCACCCAGCCATGCCCCTGTGCGCCAGGAGGCCCAGTCCTCACCGCGCCCGCGCAGCCGCCGGACTCCGGCAACATAGAAGAACGCCGCGAAGCCGGCGACGACGGCCCAGAGGAGGTCGAGGTCCCAGGTCGTGAGCCAGCGGCTCAGGGTCAGCTCGGGCGGGAGGGGCGCTTCGGTGAGGATCTCGGCCGCCGTGGTCAGTGCTGGTGCCGTGGCATCGGCAGGAGACGGCGTGCGCGCCAGTGCGGCGGCGGCACCGCTGGCCAACCCCATGACGGCGAACTCGATCAGAACGAACACCCAGAACACGCCGGTTCCGGTCGCGCTTCTGGCTATGAACCGCCGCCGATGTGCCGCCCCGATGGCGCCGAGCAGCACCAGTGCCCCGACCTTTATCGCGAGTACGGCCCCGTAGGCGCTAAGCAGGTCACGCCACCCACTGAGCGAGGTCATGGTGCGGGCGATGCCGGACACGGTCACGACGATGAACGCGACGAGCGCCAGCGTCGAATACCGTTCCACGAGCACCCGCAGGCGGTGCTCCCGGAGGATTGGGCGCAGAAATACCAATGTGAGAAGCCCGCCGAGCCACACGGATGCCCCGACGACGTGCAGTACGAGAGCCATCACCGCGGCATCGTGGTTGGCGAGGCTGCCGGAGTGCCCCTGAGTGGCCATCGGCACCAGTGTCGCGACCGAAAGGACGCCGGTCAGCAAGGTCGCCGCCCACCCCCGCACCGCGAACGCGAGCATGGTGATGGTTGCCGCGGCGATCGTGGTGATCAGCCAGACCCGTCCGAGTTCGGTTTCGGTGAGGAACCGGCCCAGCTGCTGACCGAACTCCGCCTCGATTGAGAGCTGCGGATTGAACGACGACAGGAACGTCAGAAACCCGGTGATTCCGCTCGCCACGGTCAGCACGGCCGCGCCGATCGATGCCGTATCCAGCGCCGTGTCGAACTCGCGTTCGCCGGCCCGCAGCCCGAACAGCGCGAGCACGAGAGCGCCGACCATCGCCGCGGCAGCGAGGTTGACGAGCAGCTTCGCCGCCGGCAGTCCCCACCTTACGAGCGCACCCGGGTCGCTGGTCAGGCGCGGTGAGGCACCCCCGCCGATGACCAGGGCGACGACGACTGCGAGCATTGCTGCCAGGAGCAGGATCGCCGGTCCTGCAAGACGCAGGCTCTGGGGCTTCACGGAGCGTCCTCCCCTTGTGGTGTGTCGCTGTCCGGAGCGGTGCACGCTCCCGTCGTGGGAAGTTGCTGGACGGCTCCGGCGAGGGCACCGAGCACCTGGTCGGCTGAGATGACGGTGGTGTCGACGTAGGCCTGCGCGGCGGGCTGGCGGCCGTAAGTGGTCAGCCGCAGGTTCGGCGTGTCGGTCTCGTCGACGATCCAGTCGACGCCGCCGATGGTGACGCACTGAAGAGTGGTCGGCGCGGGAGGTTCGAGTCCGCAGCTGAACACCACCGCGGTCGGGTCACCCCATGCGGCGGTCGCCTGTGCATCGGTCCAGCGACGCGGCAAGTCGTCGATGGTGTCCGGTACGCGCACCGACACGTCGGCGCAGCGTGGGTCGTTCGCACTTGCCGCGGGCTGCACCGTGACAGTGGCGGCGCAACCGGCCAAGGCGACCGACAGCGTGAACGCCGCGCCGAGGGTACTGAGTCGTCGGATCATGAGGCTATCCATTCGCGGTCGCGGCGGGCAAGCACCGCCGGAAGGCGGGAATCAGTGGGAGCAGGAGCAGCGTTGCGACGCTGCCCGCGGCGGCGACGCCGGTGATCCAGGGGCCGAGCAGCATGCCGGCGGTGACCCCGGTGTGCAGCGGCACGGTCGTGATGCGCGCCGCAGCCTCGGCGGCCGGGACCTCATCGATAACGCGCCCGTCGGCCCCGATGACCTGGCTGGTACCGGTCGTGGAGACGTTGACGACGGTCCGTCCGGTCTCGATCGCGCGCATCCGCGCGATGGCGAGCTGCTGGAGGTTCTCATCGGTGCCGCGAAAGTCGGCGTTATTCGTCTGGAACACGTACGCCTGTGCACCGCCCAACGCCCCGGCGCGGATGACGTCGTCATAGATGACGTCGAAGCAGATCGCGAGTCCGAGCGTGCGGTCGTCGAGGGTCACGACGGGTGCGTTGTTTCCCGGCGCGTACTCGCGCTGGATCAGCCCGATCAGATCGGGGGCGATCGTCTCGTAGAGCCAACGGTCGGGCACGTACTCGCCGAACGGCACGGGGTTCGCCTTGTCGTGCAGCTGCGGTGCCTTCTTCCCGGTCCACAGCAGTGAGGTGTTGTAGGTGCTGCCGTGACGGTCCGTGGCGGCGTTCACGAGCAGGGGCGCGCCGGCGCGGCGCACCGTCTCATCGAGGATCGCGGCCGTAGCGGGGGCGTTCAACGGGTCGCTGTCGACGGATCCCTCCGGCCAGACCAGCAGATCCATCGGCGCACCGAGTAGCGGCTCGGTGGCGGCCAGCTGCGCGCGGAGGATATCGCCGGCTGCGCGGTTGTCGAAGTATGCCGAGGGGCCGTTCGCCTGCACCCATCCGATCCGCAAACTGCCGGACGGCGTCGTCGGGAACGGTGGCACCAGCACGAGCGCTGCGAGCACGCCGGCGAGGGAGGCGCTCGTCCAGAGGGAGCGGAGCGCCCCGTCACGTGCCGCTTCGATCACGGCCGCGCACAGTCCGACGATCAGCAGGGACAATCCGCCGATGCCCACCCAAGACGCCAGGTCCGCGAGTGGCCCGCTTGCCTGGCTCAGTCCGATTCGCGCCCACGGGAACCCCGTGTACGGCCAGGATCCCATGGCGATCTCTCGCAGGGTCCACGCGCCGCCGACGAGAAGCGCCGTGAGCGCCCACCGACTGCGACGTGGGCACCGGTGCGCCCACCGGTACGCCAGCGCGATCGGCACCGACCCCGCCGCGAACAGCGCCGCCTGCAGCCCGGACAGCGCGACCCACGGCAGCGGCCCCAGGAACTCCGCCACCCAGACCAGATGCAGCGGGAAGAAAGCCGCACCGAACACGAGACCGACCCCGAGGGCACCGCACGCGCTGCGGCCGATCAGCGACAGGAGCGCCAGGGCAATGGCGATGAAGGCCGCCGGCCACCAGCCGACCGACGGGTACGCGAGGTCGAGGATCACCCCGCCGAGCAACGCGGCAAGCAGCGCGAAGCGGAGCGGCAGCAGCGGGCGAGCCGCCGGCGCCCGCTCAACGGGATGCGCTTTCTCAGTCGGCGATGGCGCGGTCGAGGGCATCGGTGAGGTCGGTAAGGGAGTTGAGCTCGAGCTTCTCGCCGTCGAGGAAGAACGTCGGTGTACCGGTCACGCCCATCTCCTGCCCTGCCAGGAAGTCCTCCTCCACGCGCTCCTGGGTGGCGGGATCCGCGACCGCTTGGTCGTACGCGTCCATGTCGAGACCCAGTTCCTCGGCGTACCCGCGGAACCGGTCGGCTTCCGAGCTGGAGCCCTCGCCCCACTCGATCTGCGTCTCGAACATCCGGGCGTACATCTCCTCGAACCGGCTCTGCTGAGACGCTGCTTCGACGGCGATCGCGGCGTTCATCGAATTGAAGTGGCTCGAGATCGGGAAGTACCGCACGACGTAGTTGATCTCTCCGGCGTACTGTTCACGGATCTCTTCGATATACGGGTAGAAGGCGCCGCACGCCTCGCACTCGAAGTCGAGGAACTCCACGAGCGTGGGCGCGTCTGGACCGGCGTCGTCGAGTATGTGGGAGTTGCTGCGAGTGCCGGGTAGCGCACCGTCGTCGGGTGCGACGGGCGCGGGACGGGTGACGTTCACGTAGACGATCGCGGCGAGCACCAGGGCGATGACGACGGCGATGGCGATGAGCGTCGCTTTCACCGGGGTCGACAGCCTCTTGTCGGCTGGGGTGGGCGTGGTCATGGGTTCTCCTTCGATGGGGACGGGGAGTTGGGGTCGTCGGTGACGGCGGGGAGGTGGTCGTCGCGGAGTCGGGTCACGGCCTGGGCGAGCTGGGGGTCCTCGCCCCGCGCGAGCCCGGCGTACTCCAGCCGCAGCCGCGGCGCACCTTCGCCGTCGCCCGGCTGCAACGTGGCCTTCACCCAAAGACGCCGTCGGGGTACGAGGAGGGCGGTGATGAGACCGGCGGTTGCCAGGGAGGCGAACGCGAGCACCCAGCCGGCGCCGCCGTCTCGCTGGATCTGCAGCGAGGCGAAGCGCTTGACCGAGGAGAGGGGATCGTCTGTTCCGGACACGTCCTCGAAGGTGATCGTTCCCCAGCCGTTGGGCAGGTCGGCGGTCTGTCCGGGCGTGAGCTCGATGGATTCCAGGCCGGTGTCGCCGCCGGTGACCTGCGTCATCCCGGAGGTGTCCAGCGTGTACACGGAGCGGGGCGTGCCGTCGTCGATGCCGAGACTGCCGGAGAACACGTTGAAGGTGACGACGGGGTTGACCAGGTCCGGGTACACGGACGTGTATGCGCCGGTCGGAAGCGTCCCCTGGGTCGGGTAGAAGAACCCGACCAGGCCGATCTGCTCGGGCAGCCCGTCGGGGACCTTGATGATGCCGAGGGAGGTCATCATGCCGTCCTGGGGCAGAAACGGCTGGGGCTCGCTGTAGATGACCTCGCCCGCCGCATTGCGGATCGTGATCGTCGGCGCGTACCCGTTGCCGAGCAGGTAGATGCGGTCGCCGGCGACGTCGATCGGATCGTTCACTCGCACCACGTCCCTGCGACCTTCCGGGTCACCGGGAGCGCGGATCGTCAGGCGTGCGGCGAAGTTCCCGGCCTGTCCGGCACCGGGCGCGCCCGGCAGCTCATAGGTGACATCGAACCGGTCGAGCGTCAGCGAGTACGGTTCGAGCGCGGTGTTGTCGACGAAACGGCCGGGTGTGAACGAGGAGTAGTCGCTGAGGCTGTTGACGAACGTGGAGTCCTCGACGATGACCCGCTGTCCGGTGTACGCGAAGCCACCGGTGACGAGCACAGTGACGAGCACGCCGACGAGGGAGGCGTGGAAGACGAGATTGCCCGTCTCGCGGAGGTAGCCGCGTTCGGCCGACACCGACCAGGTGCCGGCCGCGTCATAGCGCTCGGTGCGGTACCCCTGACGGCGCAGCAGTCGTTCGGCGACAGCGATCGCGGCCGGCGCCTCGACGTCGGCAACCAACCCTCGGGGCACGTGAACGTCCTCGATCAGGTGGTCCTCGAGACGTCCCAGGCGCGCCGGAGTGCGCGGTGGTCGCGAGCGCAGCGCCTTCGCGTGGTGCCGGATTCGGGGGATGATGCAGCCGACGAGCGAGACGAACAGCAGCAAGTACACCGACGAGAACCACACCGACCCGTACAGGTCGAACAGCTGGAGTGCGTCGAGCACGGGCGCGAGGTCGGGGTTATCGCGGAAGTACTGCGTGACGCCGTTCGGATTGGCCATCCGCTGCGGGAAGATCGACCCCGGTACCGCGATCAGTGCGAGCAGGAGCAGCAGCACCAGCGCCGTGCGCATGCTGGTCAGCTGCCGCCAGGCCCACCGCAGCCAGCCGGTCGCGCCGAGGGTCGGGCCTGTGATCCCGTCGTCGTCACCCCGGTCGATGTGATCGGCAGGGCGCATCGGGTCAGCTGAGACGGTGTCAGAACGGGAGGGTGACATTCACCATCACCCCCTGCAGCACGGACATGAGTCGACCCCAGGCGCCCGTGAGCATCAGCACGCCGAGCAGCACCAAGACGACGCCGCCGGCGATGTTGAACGCCCGGATGTGGCGGCGCATGAACGCGACGGAACGGGTTGCCCAGCCGAGGCCGAGCGCAAGCAGCAGAAAAGGCACGCCCAGGCCGAGCGAGTACGCCAGGCCAAGGAGCCCCGCCCGCCACGGGTCGCCGATGTTCCACGAGACCGACATGATCGCCGCAAGCGTGGGACCAATGCACGGTGTCCAGCCGATCCCGAGCGCGATGCCCAGCAGAGGCGCTCCGACGAGACCGAGGTCGCGCCCGAGACGGATCCGGACTGTGCGCTGAGCGGTGCGGAAGACGCCGATGAAGACCAGCCCCATCGCGATCACGAGCACACCGAGTACCCGGGTGAGCAGGTTCGAGTGCTGCAGGAAGAACAACCCGAACACGCCACCGAGGATCGTGACGGCCATGAACACAACGGTGAACCCGCCGATGAAGAGCCCCACTCCGATGAGCAGCCGGCGCCTCGCGGTTGACCCACCGTCCTCGGGTGATCCGACCGCGGATCCGAGATAGCCGAAGTAGCCGGGCACCAGCGGCAGGACACATGGCGAGGCGAATGAGATGAGCCCGGCGAGCGTCGCTATCAGGACTGCCAGCCACAGCGATCCGTCGACGATGACCGCACCCATCTCAGTGCACCTCGGCGAGCACGTCGTCGATGAGCGTCGACAGGATCGATGCCGACTGCAGTTGCCCGATGATGCGCCCGGCGACCCGGCCCTGCCGATCCATCACGAGCGTCGTCGGGGTCGCCTGGATAGGCGTCGCGGCGGCGAACGCCAGTTTCACCTGACCATCGTCCGCGTCGATCACGCTCGGATACGTGACCCCGTTGTCTGCGGCGAACGCGCGGGCGGACGCCGGCTGGTCGTAGATGTTGATGCCGAGGAACCCGACATCCTGTTGCTGGTACTTCTGCCAGACCTCCTCGAGCATGGGAGCTTCGACGATGCACGGTCCGCACGCTGCGTACCAGAAGTTCACGACGTACACGCGACCGGCGAAGTCATCGCTGGAGGCGGGCTCGTCGTACTCCGTGACGCCGTCGAACACGACCGGGTCACCGCGCTCGGCGACCGGGATCTGCTCGACGCGGAAGTCACCGGATTCGTAGGTCTGCACGCCGGAGTCGTATCCGGCTGCCACGCCGTCCTGCGGTGTGCAGCCGACGAGCGCGACGAGTAGCGCTGCGGCAGCGAGCAGGCTTACGGCCGTGCGAGGGCTCGGCCGGGGATGGGATGTCATGGGTCTCCTCGTGATCGGCAGTCCGACGCACGCCGGAGCGCGCTCAGCGCGCGGGCACGACGGTTGCGTGCGCCACGTCAGCCGATGGACGCCTCACGGCATGCGGGCGACGTCCCCGGCGGGCGACGTCGCAGTGACCGCGATCAGGTCCGGGAGATCCCCAGCAGAGCAGGCGTCAGTACCGGCGTGAAGGTGGGAACCGGACGAGGAACGGAGAACAGCAGCACGCCGATCGGAACCCTCGCGAGCAGTCGCGGGCGGTGCATGAGTGACCGGGCGGCGGCGATCGCGAGCAGAACACAGCAGAGCGCGCCGAGCAGGCACAATGCCGTCTCCTCCGCGCCTGCTCCCTCGGGAGCGAGCACCACGACGACCTCGGCGTCGGGCACGGCAGAGTCCGACGGGGCTCTGTCCCCGCCGATGCTCACGGTCGCCGTGGCAGCGGAGCGTTCGATGCTGTCGTGCGCCGACGTCGTCCACAGGCCTAGCAGCAGCAGGGCAACCGCCCCAAGGACCAGCACGATCCATGCGACGGCACCTCGTCGGCCCCCCGTGGGGGTACCGTCGACGGCGGTCAGGCGCATGTCCTTCAGCATAAGTGTTCGCTGCTGACAGTTCCGCCCCCTGATGAGACCGACGCCGCGGCCCGCGGGCCGGTGAAGCCCAGGGCGATCCCGACGATGGCGGGCGCGTCGTTGAGGAGCGGTGCGGTCCTCTTCACCGGTCAGCATGACGACGTCGATGTCCTGCTTCCGCCACAATCGGGTGGTCTCGACTGATTCGTGCCGCAGCTCGTCGCGCACCTCGAGCACTCCTGCGATTTGCCGGTCGAGTTCAACGATGACCACGGCCATACCGGTCGCAGCCGTGTCCTCGGTGGCTTCCCGCGAGCGCGCGCGACGTTAGCCAGCGGTACTAGAGTCCCGGCACGGTCGACCGCACCGGCCGGCACCGAGTCACCCGGGTCCGATATCTACGGGGATCGACTCGGCAGTAGCAGTGATTCTGAGGTTCTGCAGTCGCGTACTCGGCGCCCTGACGATCAAGAATAGTCAGCACCTGCTGTATAGTCAGCATATGCTGACTATTGCTTCTCGCCTCGACGTCATGAATCGGCTCGGCCGGGCCATGGCGGACGCGACGCGCTCCCGGATCCTGATGACCCTGCTGGACGGCCCGAGCTACCCCGCCGTGCTCTCGCGCGAACTCGAGCTGACCCGATCGAACGTGTCGAACCATCTGACCTGTCTTCGTGACTGCGGGATTGTGGTCGCCGAGCCCGAGGGACGCCAGACCCGCTACGAGATCGCCGATCCGCACCTCGCGGCGGCGCTCACGGCGCTGGTGGACGTGACGCTGGCCGTGGACGAGCACGCGCCGTGCGTGGACGCCGAGTGCACGGTGCCGGGCTGCTGCGGGACGGGAGCGGGCGCGTGAGCGCGGCGTGCGGCTGCGACGAGCCGGAGACCCGGGTCGGTGAGGAGGCCGAGGAGGAGCGGGAGCGTCCGTGGTGGCGGGACCGCGGGGTCATGGTCCCGGTGTTCTCCGGCGTCGCCTTCGGCACCGGTCTGGTCCTGGAATGGGCAGGGGCGGAGATCCCGGCACTGGTGGCGTTCTGGATCGGCCTGCTGCTGGGCGCGTCGACGTTCACCCCGGGCGCGATCCGCAAGCTGTTCAAGGGCAAGCTGGGCATCGGGCTGCTGATGACGATCAGTGCGGTCGGCGCGGTCATCCTCGGCTACGTCGAGGAGGCCGCGGCGTTGGCGTTCTTGTACTCGATCGCCGAGGCGCTGGAGGACAAGGCGATGGACCGCGCCCGCGGCGGGCTGCGGGCGCTGCTCAAGCTGGTCCCGGAGACCGCGACCATCCGGCGGGATGGCGCGTCTGTGGAGGTCGCCGCAAAGGACCTGGCCGTTGGTCAGCTGATGCTGGTGCGTCCGGGTGAGCGGATCGCGACCGACGGGATCGTCCGCAAGGGCCGGTCGAGCCTGGACACCTCCGCGATCACCGGCGAGTCCATCCCCGTCGAGGTCGAGCCCGGCGATGCGGTGTCGGCCGGGGCGATCAACACCGCCGGTGCCCTGGAGATCGAGACGACTGCGGCAGGCACCGACAACTCGCTGACCACGATCGTGGAGCTGGTCGAGCAGGCGCAGGCCGAGAAGGGCGACCGCGCCCGCTTGGCCGACCGCATCGCTCGCCCTCTCGTGCCCGGCGTGCTGATCCTCGCCGTCCTGGTGGCGGTCATCGGGTCGCTGCTGGGCGACCCGGAGCTGTGGATCACCCGCGCCCTCGTGGTGCTCGTCGCCGCGTCCCCGTGCGCGCTGGCGATCTCCGTTCCGCTGACCGTGGTCGCCGCGATCGGCTCGGCGAGCAAGTTCGGCGTGATCATCAAGTCCGGTGCCGTGTTCGAACGGTTCGGCGTGATTCGCCACGTCGCCGTCGACAAAACCGGCACCCTCACCCGCAACGAGCCCGCCGTCACCGCCGTCCTCACCGCCGACGGGGTGGACGAGGCGCAGGCATTGGCGTGGGCGGCGGCGCTGGAGCAGCACAGCACCCACCCGCTGGCCGCCGCGATCACCGCCGCCTCGCCCGGAGCCCCCGCCGCCCTGGACGTGACCGAGCAGGCCGGGCACGGGATCGAGGGCACCCTCGACGGGGCCCGGGTCACCGTCGGCAGCCCTCGATGGCTGGACGCCGGGACGCTCAAGGACCGGGTCGCGGGCCTGGAGGAGCAGGGAATGACCGTCGTGATCGTGCACCGCGACGACGTCCCGGTCGCCGCGATCGGGGTCCGCGACGAGCTGCGCCCCGAAGTCCCCGAGGTGGTCCGCACCCTCGACGCGCAGGGCGTCGGGGTGACCATGCTCACCGGCGACAACGCCCGCACCGCCCGCGCGCTGGCCGCGCAGGCCGGGATCGAGGACGTGCGCGCCGAGCTGCGCCCGGAGGACAAGGCCGCCGCGATCAGCGAGCTGGGCAGGCACGGCTCGGTCGCGATGATCGGCGACGGCATCAACGACGCCCCCGCCCTGGCCGCCGCCGACATCGGCATCGCGATGGGCGCGACCGGCTCCGACGCCGCTATAGAGTCGGCCGACGTTGCCTTCACGGGCCACGATCTTCGTCTGCTCCCGCGCGCGTTCGACCACGCCCGCCGGGGACGGCACATCATCAACCAGAACATCATCTTGTCCCTGCTGATCATCACCGCTCTGCTCCCGCTAGCCCTGTTCGGCATCCTCGGCCTCGCAGCGGTGGTGCTCGTGCACGAGATCGCCGAGGTCATCGTCATCCTCAACGGGCTCCGCGCGGCTCGGACGAGGAAGACCGCCTTGTGAACGTGCCGGGTGCCGTCGAGACGGCCGACGCCGGTGTCGCGGACGAGAAGGCCTCGCCTCCCACCCGGCGGGCGGTCGGCGCGGCTCTCGCCGTCGGCGCGCTCGGCGTCGCTCTGGACCAGGGGACGAAGGCCCTCGCGGCCGCGCGGCTGACGCCGGGCGAACGGGTCCCGCTGCTCGGTGACTTGTACGGCCTGTCCCTGGTCCACAACCCCGGGGCCGCGTTCTCGCTCGGCGCGGGGTCGACGTGGATCTTCACGACCGCCGGCGTACTCGCTTCGGTGGCGGTGGTCGTGTTCGCCGTGCGGCGACGGGGCCTGCGGTGGGGTCTCGCCCTCGGCATGGTCCTCGGCGGTGCGGTCGGCAACCTCGTCGACCGGCTCGGTAACCCGCCCGGGATCGGTCAGGGACACGTCACGGACTTCCTCGCCTACGGGAACCTCTTCGTCGGGAACATCGCCGACGTCCTCGTCGTCGTCGGCGTCGGCTTGGTCTGCCGGAACCTGCTCCGAGGGGATAAGCGGGGCCTGCCTAGAGCGCAGTCCAAAGCTCGTCACGGTCGTGTGGGGGCGAGGGTTCGGTGAAGATCACGCTGCAGTACTTCGACAAGTGTCCCAATTGGGTCGCGCTCGAGCGGAGCGTCCTCGAGATCATCGAAGGGCGGCAGGACGTGACGGTCACACGTCAAGCTGTTCGCACGGAGGAGGAGGCGGTCAAGATCCAGTTTCACGGCTCGCCAACACTGCTGATCGACGGCATTGATCCGTTCGCTGACGCGAAGCCACCCGTCGGGCTTGCCTGCCGCGTGTTCCGGACTCCTGTGGGACTGGCCGGGACGCCGACGGCGGATCAACTTCGCGCCGTCATCCTGGATGCGCTTGGATGACCCCCTCGTGCCCCGCAGTCATGCAGGATCCGCGCTCGCGTGTACACCGGTCACTGACCAGTCCTGGATCGCTGTTCGAGACGTGCCAGGTAGTCGTTGTAGCGGTTGAGGTCGTCATCGCCGTGCACGTCGGCATAGCGGTCATGAGCACGCGCGCGGGCTGAGTCCTCGCGGAACCAGCGGTGCATGACGTACAGCACCATGATCAGCGTGGGCGCCTCGCCGTATGACCAGGCCAGCGCGCCGGCGACCTGCTGGTCATCGAGGGGATCGAGACCCAGTGCGAGCGTGCTCTCAGCGAAAGTGCTGATCATCAGCGTGGTGCTCATCATGATGAACACACCGAAGAACGCGTGGAGGGCGGCCTCGACAAACAGGTCGATGGCGCGGGCGCCGTAGCTCATCCGCACCGGCAGCGGATCCTCGGCGAGGACCGGGATCGTGAACAGCATTCCAACGACGAAGAACCCGATCTCAAGCGCCTGATGGCCCCATGGCAGCCGAAGCAGCGGGTCGGCGAGGTTGCCGAGGTAGAGCCCGTAGTACGCCAGCAGGTACAACGGCACCGCGAGGGCTGGGCTCAGCATCCAGCGGGCAGCGCGGCTGCGCAGCGCCCCGTGCGCGACGCGCAGCACCTTACGCCCGAGGCCGCGATGCGGCGTGGCGCGCAGCAGCAGTGTGCCGGGCGAGCCGAGCACGAGCAGCGGCGGGATTGCCATCATCAGGGTGAGCTGCTGGAACATGAACACGGAGAATTGCACGTAACCGTAGCTCTCCACGCCCAGCCCCATCGTCACGACGAGGGCGAGGCAGCCGGCAAGGAAGCAGATCGTGCGGGCTACCGACCACCGGCGTCGCAGCTGCCACAGGCGGATCGCGCCGGCCAGGTAGGCGACCGCGAGCAGCAGACCCAGTGCAGCGAGCGGCGAGGGCGGATACGGCCCGGGCGCGAAGTACTCCAGCAGGCCCGGGGGTGGAAGCGACACGTCGTCCACGGCGCTCAGGGGCGCTCGATCTTGATGAGCGCTCCAGCGACGAGGAAGACCACGGCCGCGACGGGCTGCGCCGCCATCCACACCGGCCCCTCGAACGGCATCGGCCACGCCGGGTTCCACAGCACACAGATCGCGGCGAACACGGGGAGCCACCACCACTGGCGCGCCTGGACCGCAAACCATCCGATGATGATCGCGAAGATCGACACGACGTACAGGACGAGCATCGCCCACTCGCCTGCCAGCAGGAGCGGCGCGAGGAACAGCACCGGCGCGGCGAGGAGGCTCGGCGCGAGCGCGTTGCGCTGGTAAGTGGACGGGGTCCGCTTGGTCTTGCCCATGAGTTATCCGTTCTTCGCTGCGCCGACTGTGGCCGCGGTGTCCGAGGGTGCCGTGGTGAGGAATGCCCGCGTGCGCAGGAGGTCGATGGCGAGGATGATCGCCCCGATCGCGAGGGCAACGTCCGCGAGATTGCCGATGAACAGCTCTCCGTACGCGAGGAAATCAATGACATGGCCCTGACCGAACGCGGGCGGAGCGAAGAGCCGGTCGACCAGGTTCCCGAAGGCGCCTCCGAGGATGAACCCCAGTGCGAGCGAACGCATCGTGGTCGCCGAACGGACCAGAGCAACGCACAGGACTGCAGTGAGAACCGACGTCAGGATCGTGATCAGCCAGGTCTGATCCGCACCGAACGACAGTGCGATCCCGGGGTTGAACGCCAGCTGCAAGCCGAGCAGGTCGCCCAGCAGCGGGATCCGGTCGCGTCCGCCCAGCGAGGACACAGCGATCGCCTTGGTCACCTGATCGATCGTCAGCACAGCGGCGGCGACCGTGCACCCGATGGCGAACCGTACTGCGCGGTCAGTTCTCATCGGAACTCCGAACAGCGCGACTTCTGCGCTCTCTACGCCGTCGTTCCTGTCGCATCATGAGCACGATTCCGACGAGCGGCCCCACGAGCACGATCGGGAACATGATGCCCACAAACGCCATCAAGCCGTCCGCGCCTCGCTGAGCTGGCTTCGTCTCGTACCCGCTGGACGTCTCGCCCGGGTGCGGAGTAGGCGCGTCGTCCGGCTCGACAGTCGGTGCGCCTGTCGAGTCGGGCGAGTTCGGCATCCCGGCGACAGTGTTCGTGTATCCGTCACGGGAGAAGGTTCCTTCGAGGGCGTTGGCTCCTGCGCCGAGAGGTGCGGTTACGGCCAGGCCCAGACCGACGATGATGCCGATAGCGGTTCGCCATGGCTGTGGATGTTCACGCATGGGCGGTGTCCTCTCCGGAGTGTGATTCGGGCTCCAGCTGGAAAGTCGAGTGCTCGATGGACACCTCGAAGTGCTCGGCCACGCACTCCTGCAATGAGCTGAGGAGAGCCGCGGTGTCGGCACTGTCCCGGACGACCACGTGCGCAGTCAGGATCGGCAGGTCGGATGACACGAGCGATGCATGCAGATCGTGAACCGCCACGACACCAGGCATCGCGAGAATGTGACGTCGGACGCTGCCCAGATCGAGCCCAGGAGGCGTCGACTCGAGCAGCACCCGCCCGGAAGCGCGCAGCAGGATGATCGTGCGCGGGACGATCAGCGCAGCGATCACGATGCCCGCGATCGCGTCGGCCTGGTACCACCCGAATGCCCAGATGGCAACGGCGCTCAGAATCACACCGACCGAGCCGAGTGCGTCGTTCATCACTTCGAGGAACGCAGCGCGCAGGTTGAGGTTCTGCTTGCGGCCCCCCATCAAGACGAGAAGCGAGACTATGTTGGCGATCAGCCCGACGATGCCGAAGAACAGCAGGCTTCCGGATGCGATCTCGGGAGGTTCGAACAGGCGCCGGATGCCCTCGACGAGCGCGAACAGGCCCACGGCGAGAAGCAGGGCCGCCTGCGCGAGCGCACCGAGGACCTCCGCGCGGCGCAATCCCCACGTGTGCGTCTCGGTCGGCGGTCGGTTCATGAGCTGCGCGGCTGTGACAGCCATGGCGAGCCCGATCACGTCCGTGAGCATGTGCGTCGCATCCACCAGCAGCGCCAAGCTGCCGGTGATGATCGATCCGACCACCTCGATCAGAAAGAACGAGAGCGTGATCGAGAATGCGATCAGAAGCCGGCTGCGCGGTGTCCGCCCCGCATCGCCGGCGTGGTCATGTCCGGTTCCCATGGTGGTGCCTCCTTACCGTTCCCAGCCATTCATGGCCGCTGGATGATGTGGCGGGCGACACGGGCCGCGTCCCGCAGCACGCCCTGGATCGTGTCCCCGCCGGGATACCCGTACCGGGGCAGCCCGGCGGTGAACAGCCCAGGCATTGATGTGCGGCCCCGCTTGCCCGGGTGAGCGCGCACGTCGTCCGGCAGCCACTCGTCGCCGGGCCGATAGCCGGTGGCGAAGACCACGGACGTCGGACAGAGTTGCCGTCCATCCGAGAGCACGACCTCTGCGCCGATCGCTCCGACCGCCGCGGGTGCGATGTCGACTCCGGCCTCGCGCAGTTCCGCGTAGCTATCGGTGAACAGCGGCTCGGGCACCCGCTCTCCGGTGAAGCGCCGCTGCCGGTCGCCAGACATGGCGGGATACGCGGCCGCTGGTCGTCGACGTCGAGGGGTGCGGGTGGCCAGCGTGACGCGGTGGCTCGCAAGGAGTTCTCGGGCGAGCTGGACCCCCGCGTTCCCGCCGCCGACGATGAGGACATCCCCGGCGGGGATCTGCCGTGGGTACTGATACTGGCTGCTGTGCAGCACCGTGCCTGGCACCGTGAGGTCAGAGGACCACGCGGGGACGTGGGGACGGGCATGCGCGCCGGTGGCGCACACGACGTTCCGGGTCTGCACGTCGCCCGCGTGCGTGCGCAACTCGAGCGTCATGCCGTTGCCGACCCGCCTCACCCCGGTCACCTGCAGGCCCCAGCACGGAGTCAGGCCGATGTGCTTCTCGAACGCGGTGAGATAAGACGCCATCTCGTTAACGCGTGGATGCCGACGAGGGTCACCAGGGAACGGGTGCGGCAAGAGCGCGCTGTGCCGCGCCTCGCTCAGCAACCTCATCGAGTGCCATCGCGATGCCCAGCTCCGCGTCCCCGGGGCCCGGTCGATGACGACGAAGTCGCGTTGCGGAATCAGTCCGCGGAGAACGAGCTCGGCGGACACGGCCAACCCCGCCTGTCCCGCTCCGACAATAATCGCGCGTCGATGTGACAGCTCTAGCTTCTCACCTCGGACGTTCATGCGATCAGGAAGATCACGGCGACGAACGACCAGATCAACGCAATCGCGAGGCACACCACCAGCGCAGCCGCCAGCACCAACGCAACCTTGTTCCAGGCTTTCACGGACAACAACTCCCCACACAGATTCATGGCACAGGACAGCGTCCGGTCAACGACCGGCGGTGACGCGCCGCCCAAGGGGCGGCAGGCCGCGAATCAGGTTCGGGAGATGGAGAGCTGAGTCAAGGTGGGGGGTTTGGGCGCGTGTCCCGTCACTGGGGACCGCTGGCTCGTGTGGGCGCGGCTGGTCGAGAGGATCGGTGGCTCGCGATCGCGTAGCAGCCTGAGGAAGAACACGGCCAAGGCAAGCCCGCAAAGCGCGCCGAGCAAGCACGCGGTGAGTCCGAGTCCGGCTCCACTGCTGTTGCCCGCGAGAACTACCGACCCCGCTGACGCAAGTTCGCCAGTCTCTGGAGCGGTAGTGACTATTGTCTGGTCAGTGGCTGTGACCGAAGAGGCGAGCACCAGAGCATCTGGTTCTGCGTGGGACGCGGTCCACGCCCCGATGACCATGAGCAGCGACAAGATCGTGCTCGTAATGATCTTCGTTATCGCGTTGCCCTCAGTCCATCCCACGCCTGCGTGGTCGAATCGGAGCGAGCCCATCGGGGATCAGCATAGATCCCTGCGCCCCGTCGGAGCTGAGTCCACAGCCGTGCCTCCATCCCGGGCCCGCAATAGGTCATCTCGCGCTGTATAGTCATCTTGTGCTGACTATTGCTTCCCGTCTTGATGTGATGAATCGGCTCGGCCGCGCGATGGCCGACCCGACCCGCTCCCGAATTCTGATGTCCCTACTCGAGGGGCCCTCCTATCCGGCTGTGCTGTCCCGTTCCCTCGAGCTGTCGCGCTCGAATGTGTCGAACCACCTCACGTGCCTGCGCGACTGCGGCATCGTCGTCGCCGAGCCCGAAGGTCGGCAGACCCGCTACGAGATCGCCGACCCGCACCTCACGGCTGCGCTCGCGGCGCTGGTCGACGTGACGCTCGCCGCCGACGAGAACGCACCGTGTCTCGACGCGGCCTGCACGGTGCCCGGCTGCTGCGGAACGGAGGCGCGGGCATGAGCGCCACGCTGACAACCGCGCGTCGCACGACGCTGCACCGCCGGGTCCGGTTCATCGTCGGCTTCACGATCACCTACAACGTCATCGAAGCCATCGTCGCTGTCTGGGCCGGCATCCTCGCCTCCTCCGCGGCGCTGATCGGATTCGGCCTCGACTCCGTCGTTGAGGTGCTCTCGGCCGCCGCGATCGCGTGGCAGTTCACCCGCAAGGACCCCGAGCGGTGGGAGAAGGTCACCGTCAAGGCGATCGGCATCGCGTTCTTCGCCCTCGCCACCTACGTAACCGTCGACGCCGTCCTGAGCCTCATCCAGGCGGAAGGGCCCGACCACAGCCCCTTCGGTCTCGGCATCACCGCACTGAGCCTGCTCATCATGCCGCTACTGGCCTGGTTCGAGGTCCGCACCGGACGCGAGCTGGACTCCAAGAGCGTGATGGCCGACGCCAAGCAGCTCATCCTCTGCGTCTACCTCTCCGGAGCGGTGTTCATCGGACTCCTGCTCAACAGCCTGTTCGGCTGGTGGTGGGCCGACTCCGTCGCAGCGCTCGTCGTCGCGGTTCTCGCGATCCGCGAGGGCATCGAAGCGTGGCGCGGCGACGTGGAATCCCCGTTCGAGGTCCTCGAAGACCTGGCAGTTGACGATGACGACGCAGAGGAGAAGATCCGATGACACGAGGCCCATTCAGAGACGTCCCGATCGCGTGCAGGCTCCCCACAATCGCGGAGGCCAAGGCGCAGGTGGAGAAGTGGCAGGCGTTCGACGCCGACTACGCGCTCTCCTCGGAACGCACCGACTCCGAGCTCAACATCCACTACGCCAAGGTCGATGACTCAATCAGCCGGCTACGAGACCTCGTCGAGGTCGAGCAACGCTGCTGCGCATTCGTGCAATGGGACATCGACGAGAGCGACAACGACCTGCGTCTGATCGCACGCGGCTCCGAGGAACAACTCGCGGCTCTCAACGTGCCGATCCCGCAGCACTGACCTCACCGCAGATGCATCAATGATGCATCTAGTGCAATACTTACGAGGTGAGTTCTGGACATGGCGGCGCGACCGCTCTTCGGTTGCTCGGGAACGTGCGTCCGCTGGACGAGAAGCAATTCGTCTATGACGCCATGCTCGCGGGATGGAGCGATCAACAGTCCAGCCGAGGCCTTGTGGCTTCGACGATCCAAGGCAGAATTCTCACGATCCGCCGCTTCGAGGCCTTCACGGGGCGATACCCGTGGGAGTGGTCAGTCGGTGACGTCGAGGACTACACGACGCACGCGAAGTCCGGTGCTCGTCCTGCGGCACGGTCGACCATCCGTGCGTTTCAGATGATCATCCGGCTCTTCTGCGAGTACCTCTGCGACGGGCGCTACGAGTGGGCGACCGAGTGCGAGCGCCGCTTCGGCCAGGCGCCTCAGCAGATCTGTCATGAGTGGAACACCACGGCGCATCTCGTCGACTACGAAGGGCGGGCGCAGCGCCGGGCACTCACCTATGACGAGCTTGAGCAGTTCTTCAGCGCTGCAGACGCCCGGGTTGAGTCAATTCTCGACCAAGGGCGGAAGGGCGCACTGGCTGCACTGCGGGATGCGCAGATCTTCAAGACGATCTACGCCTACGGTCTTCGTCGCGCCGAGGCGGTCGGTCTCGACGTCGCAGATATGCGCCCCAATGGCGCGGCTCCTCGGTTCGGTCGGTTCGGTGCCGTTGAGGTCCGCTGGGGCAAGGGGTCGCGTGGCTCCGGGCCACGCCGACGTTCGGTGCTGACCGTGCCCGAGCTGGGATGGGTGACCGCAGGCCTCGCACAGTGGGTGGATCACGCACGACCCCGTTTCACGGACGAAGCCGACATGCTCTGGCCGACCGAACGCGGCAGCCGGGTCAGCCTCCGCTACATCGACATGAGATTCGCAGCCCTCCGTGACCAACTGGGGCTCCCCTCGGAGCTCAGCGTGCACGCGCTGCGCCATACCTACGTCACCAACCTGATCGAGTGGGGCTACTCGGAGAAATTCGTCCAGGACCAGGTCGGCCACGCCTATGCATCCACCACCGCGATCTACACCTCGCTCGGCGACGACTACAAGACCCGAATGGTGACCCGAGCCCTCTCCCGAATCTACGGAGGAAACGATGCCGACAACCGCTGACCACAGCCCGATCACCTGGCAGCTGCGGCAGGTCATGGCCGTCGCGGGGATGTTCCACACCACCGACCTCATCGACCCGCTCCGGGAACAGGGTGTCCACCTGTCCCGCGAGCAGATCTATCGACTCGTGACGAAGACCCCCGAAAGGCTCAACGTCGAGGTCCTCGCCGCGCTCTGCCGCATCCTCGACTGCACACCCAACGACCTCATCGAGGTGACCCCTGTCGCTGCAGCACGCGCACCTCGTGCCGTCGGCGAACCCCGCAGCAACGGACCTGCCATCGGCACCCTCCGCCCGATCCCCGCAAAACTGCATCGTCCCACGGAGTGAGCGAGAGCACGGGCATAGGCCACGGATGGAAGCACCGATGCGACTCCTGCGACCGCGACGTCGAGGCCCGGTACGACATCCTCGAGAAGCGCATCTGCAACGCCTGCTACTCCCGCCTGCGCCGAAACGCCGCACCCTGCCCGGCATGCGACCAGATGAAGGTCCTGGCCTTCCGATCACACGACGGCCAGATCGTGTGCGCGGCATGCGCGGGCGTACCGTCTCGGTTCGGATGCGCCAGGTGCGGGAGTGAGGAGCACCTGACCGGCTCACACTGCGGACGCTGCCGCCTCGAGGACCGTCTGGGCGACGTCCTTGCAGATTCGAATGGCCGTGTGCACCCGGCGCTTGCCCCGCTCCGCGAGCATTTGCTCAGCGCCCGCGACCCGCGCTCGGCGGTCCGGTGGCTCCGCCGCGAACCCATCGACCGCACACTCCGAGCAATGGCCCACGGCGAGAAGCCAGTCAGCCACGACACACTCAACGAGCTCCCGCAGTCAACCCGCGTCCGGTACTTCCGGCGAATGCTGATCGCTGCCGGCACCCTGCCCGACATCGACGTCCGACTCAACGACCTCGAGCTCCGGAGCAGGGCATTCATCGACACCCTGCCCGCCGAACAGGCCATCATCGTCACCAGGTTCTTCAACTGGGAAACGTTGCGGAAACTGCGCAGGCGGGCACTCGACCGGCCAATCAGCGTCGGAATGGCCAACGTCCACAGCTCAGAACTCCGCAAGATCGCAACCTTCCTCCGCTGGCTCGACGAGAACGACCTCGACCTCCCCACGCTCGAGCAAGTAGCGGTCGACCGCTACCTCGCGCACCACGATCCCAACCTCACCATCGGGAGATTCCTCAACTGGGCAGCCCGACACAGGATCACCAGGCACATCGACGTGCCCCGATCGCAGTCCACCGTCTCGCCAGCCAATATGGATGAGGAAGCCCTCTGGGAGAAAGTCGATGTCCTCCTTCAGGACGAATCCACCCCGATGTCGAGCCGGATCATCGGCCTGTTTCTTCTGGTGTTCGCCCAGCCGATCAGAAACTCCGTGCGGCTGAGACGCGAAGACGTCCTGGTCACCGGAGAACACGTCAAGGTTCAGTTCGGGACGACCCCGCTCTTTCTGCCGCCTCCGATCGCCGATCTCCTCGCGGAGCACCTCGAGGTGACACGCGACCGGCGACCATACGTCGGGGTGTCGTCCGGCTGGCTCTTCGAAGGTGTGATGCCGGGGCAGCACCTGAGTGAGGCCAGCGTCCGATTCAACCTGCAAAAGCACGGACTCCACGCTCGAGACATCAAACGCGCCAGACTCGATCACCTCGTACAGGTACTCCCGGCGAGCATCGTCGCGGACATCACCGGAGTCGCCGTCAACACAGCGATACGCCACTCGGCGAACACCGGTGCCGGCTGGGGAGCATACCCCGAGCTGAGAAGGCATGAGAGCGAATTCGACCCGAACGAATAATGCTGATTACCAGTAGCAGGAGTGGCGCATGGAGCTGCGCTCGCGCGCGCAGACGCAGGCGATGCAGTCGCTGCTGCGCAGCCAGCACGAGCAGTACCGCGCCACCAAGCGCGCGATCGACGAGACCGCGCGCAAGCACCACGACATGAAGCACGCGATCCAGGCGCTGCGGGCCGAGTCCGATCCGGGCGCGCGCTCGCGTCTCGTGGACGAGCTGGAGCGCTCGTTCGCCGACGACGGCGCGCTCTTCCACACCGGCAGCGCCGTGCTCGACGCCGTGCTGCACGCGAAGGCGACCGCGGCCCGCGAGGACGGCGTCGAGATCACGTGCGTGGCCGACGGCGCCCTGCTCGAGGGGATGAGCGACCTCGACATCGTCGCCGTCATGGGCAACGCGCTCGACAACGCCATCGAGAACACGCGGCGCGTGGACGATCCCGACCGCCGCGCGGTGCGCGTCGCTCTGTTCGCGCAGGACGACTTCGTCATGCTGCGCGTCGAGAACACCTTCGACGGCGTCCTGCACCGCGCCGACGGCCGCATCGTCTCGCGCAAGGGCCGCCGCTCCGATCACGGCTACGGCCTGCGCAGCATCGAGCAGACGGTCGAGCGCTACGGCGGCACGGTGTCGATCTCCGCCGACGAGCGCTGGTTCTCGCTGCGGATCCTCCTCCCCTCCCCACGTCTCGATCCCACGAATGCGAGCTGAATTGGTGCCAACGCCCGTCTTCGACGACGATCTATACGTGCATCCCCTGCTGACGATCGTCGTGCCCGCGTACGACGCCGCCGCGTATCTCGCCCGCGCACTCGACCCCCTCATCGGCGTGCAGCGCATCGAGGTCATCGTCGTCGACGACGGATCGCACGACGACACCGGCGCGCTCGCCGACCGCTACGCGTTCGAGCACCCCGACACCTTCCGCGTCATCCATCAGCGCAACCGCGGGCACGGCGGCGCGATCGGCGCGGGCGTCGCCGCCGCGCGAGGCGCGTACCTGAAGGTCCTCGACGCCGACGACTGGCTGGATGTGCCCGCCCTGCGCCTGCTCGTGGCGACGCTCGAGCGACTCGAGGCCACCGGCGGCGTCGATGCGGTCGTGACGAACTACGTGCACGAGCGGCTGGGACGAAGCCGCCGGCACATCCGGTACGAGGACGTCATGCCGCGCCGGCGCGTGTTCGGCTGGGACGAGGTGGGCGTCTTCGGGCGCCGCCAGTACCTCATGATGCACGCCCTCACGTATCGCACGGCGCTGCTGCGGGAGTCCGGGCTGGCGCTGCCCGAGCACACCTTCTACGTCGACAACCTCTACGTCGTGCAGCCGCTCGTGCACACCCGCCGGCTGTACTACCTCGACGTCGACCTGTACCGCTACTTCATCGGGCGCGCGGACCAGTCGGTCAACGACGCCGTCATGGTGCGCCGCGTCGACCAGCAGCTGCGGGTGACGCGCCTCGTGCTCGCGGCCCTCCCCCATCCTTCGACCGTGCCGCAGGGGCTGTACGGCTACGTGCTGCACCACGTCGAGGTGCTGTGCGGCATCACCTCGGCCCTGCTCGTGCGCGCGGGCACGCCCGAGCACCTCGCGCAGCGGCGCGCCCTGTGGCGCGAGATCAAGCACGAGAGCCCGTGGATCTACACCCGCCTGCGCCACGGCGTGATGGGCACGAGCGCCAACCTGCCCGGGCCCGTGGGGCGGCGCGTCACGCTGCTGACCTACCGCGTCGCACGCCGCGTGGTCGGCTTCAGCTAGGCCGCCGCCCGGGCTGACAGCCCGCATCCATCTCGATCCCGTAGGATCGAGAGTGCAAGGGGAGTACTCCGACACGGTCGGCTCGTCACTACGGGTGCATCGCACTCCGGGCCACCGGTTCCCGTCACGGGAATGGGGAAGACCTTGACGTCGATTCGTCCACGCCAAGTCCTGGAGCCTTTCTTGAACATCACCCCTGTCGTGTGGGGCATCACGATCCTCGTCACGATCGCCTTCTTCGTCTACGAGTTCTTCGCGCACGTGCGCAAGCCGCACGCGCCCTCGGTCGGCGAGGCCGCCCGCTGGTCGGCCTTCTACATCGGCCTCGCCCTGCTGTTCGGCGTGGGCATCGGCCTCGTCTCGGGATGGACGTACGGCGGCGAGTACTTCGCCGGCTACCTCACCGAGAAGGCCCTGTCGGTCGACAACCTCTTCGTGTTCCTCATCGTGATGACCGGCTTCGCCGTGCCGCGCATCTATCAGCAGAAGGTGCTGATGATCGGCATCGTCATCGCGCTCATCCTGCGCGGCATCTTCATCGCCGTCGGCGCCGCGCTCATCGCCAACCTCTCGTGGATCTTCTACGTCTTCGGCGCGCTGCTGCTCGTGCTCGCGTACCGGCAGGCCCGCGGCGGGCACGACGACAATCCCGCCGACGGCGCGTTCATGCGCCTCGTGCGCCGCGTGCTGCCCGTCACGGACGAGTACCACGGCGATCGCCTCACCGTCCGCAAGGACGGCCGCCGCTGGGTCACGCCCATGCTGCTGACGATCGTCGCGATCGGCTTCATCGACCTCGTCTTCGCGGTCGACTCCATCCCGGCGATCTACGGGCTCACGGAGGAGGCGTACATCGTCTTCACCGCGAACGCGTTCGCCCTCATGGGCCTGCGCCAGCTGTTCTTCCTCATCGGCGGCCTGCTGGAGCGCCTCGTCTACCTCGCGCAGGGCCTCGCCGTGATCCTCGCGTTCATCGGCGTGAAGCTGCTGTTGCACGCGCTGCACGTGAACGAGCTGCCGTTCATCAACGGCGGCGAGGGCGTGGCCTGGGCGCCCGAGATCCCGATCTGGTTCTCGCTGCTGTTCATCGGCGCGACCATCGCCGTGGCCACCGTCGCCAGCCTCATCAAGACCCGCGCCGATCGCCGGCGCGAGGACGACGCAACCGCGCGTCCCGTCACCGACGCTCAGAAGGAGAGCTCGTGAGCACCGCTCGCACGTCCGATCCGTCCGACCCTCATAGTCCCGGCGCCCGGCTCGCACCGGGCGCCGCCGTCCCGCAGCGAGGGGGCCGCTGATGGACGCCCTGCTCTGGAACATCGCCCTCGTCCTGCTCTTCGTCCTCATCGGCGGCGTCTTCGCCGCCACCGAGATGGCCCTCGTGACCCTGCGCGAGAGCCAGATCAACGCCATCGCGGCCCGCGGCCGCCGCGGCCAGAAGGTCGCCGCCCTCGCCCGCAACCCCAACACCTTCCTGTCCGCCGTGCAGATCGGCGTGACCGTCGCGGGCTTCGCGTCCTCGGCCTACGGCGCCACATCGATCGCCCCGTCCGTCGCGCCGCTGCTCGAGGCCCTCGGCGTGGCGGAGCCACTGGCCTTCACGGTCGCGACGGTGCTGCTGACGCTCGTCATCGCGTTCCTCTCCCTCGTGCTCGGCGAGCTCGTGCCCAAGCGGCTCGCCATCCAGCGCAACACCGCGTTCTCGTACGCCGTCGCGCCGGTGCTCGACGGCTTCGCGACGATCATGCGCCCCGTCATCTGGCTGCTGTCGGTGTGCACGAACGCGCTCGTGCGGCTGCTCGGCGGCGACCCGCACAAGACCGCCGGCGAGCTGAGCGAGGAGGAGATCCGCGACATCGTCTCCACCCATCAGGGCCTGCCGGAGGACGAGCGGCGCATCCTCGACGACGTGCTCTCGCTGCGCGGCCGGCAGATCAGCGAGGTCATGCGGCCGCGCCCGGAGGTCGTCGCGCTCGATGCCACCGACACGGTGTCGGCGGCGGTGGAGCGGGTGCGCGAGCTGCCGTTCTCGCGCTACCCGGTGTCGGACACCTCCATCGACGACATCGTCGGCTTCGTGCACGTGCGCGACCTCTTCGAGGCGGCAGCGGACGATCCGTCCCGCGCGCTCGCGTCGGCGATCCGCGCGATCCCGTACTTCCCGTCGACGGCACGGGTGCTGCCCACCCTCACGCAGATGCGGGCCGAGAACCACCAGATCGCGGTCGTCGTCGACGAGTACGGCGGCACCGACGGGATCGTGACGCTCGAGGACCTCGTGGAGGAGGTCGTGGGCGAGATCTTCGACGAGTACGACACGGACGGCGTCGCCACCACGGCAAGCGGGATGATCGACGGCCGCCTCAACCTGCAGGACTTCGAGGAGCTCACGGGCCTCGAGCTGCCGCGCGGCGCGTCCGACACGATCGCGGGCTTCGTGACCGAGCGGCTGGGACGGCTGGCCGCCGTCGGCGACACCATCGACGTGCCCGGCGCGACCATCCAGGTCACCGCCACCGACCGCCGCCGCATCGCGTGGCTGCGTGTCACGCCGCATGCCGCCGCGGAGGTGGAGACGGCCTAGGCCAGGCCGCGGGCCGTGAGGGCGTCGGCGACGTCGTCGCCGTGCCGCAGCGCGAGGACGAGCAGCGTGACCACGGCCCGCGGCCCCAGCCGCACGCCGCGGGCGCGCTGCGCCTCGCGCACCTGGGCGGCGAAGCCGGCGACGACCGGCACGGCGGCGATCGCGAGCGAGACGGTGAACGCCACGCGCCACGGGTCCACGCCCACGCGCCGCAGCGGGCCGAGGGCGGTCTGCAGCGCCTCGAGCAGCTCGCCCATGGGCGTCGTGAGCGTCACCAGCGCGGCGAGCAGCACGATCGCCACGACGCGGGTCGTGCCGATGAGCGCCGCCTCCGGCCCCAGGAACACCGCCTGCGAGATCGCGAGGAGGAGGACGATCCACTTCGCCCGCCACAACTGGCGCCCGAACTCCCCCGGCCCCATGCCGCCGAGCAGGAACAGCAGCAGCACCCCGACGAGCGTTCCGGCCGCCGTCCAGACCGTGTGAGGGATGAGCGACACGGCCAGGGCGAGCGCGGCGAGCCCGAGCAGCTTCGCCCCGGCCGGCGCGCGGTGCAGCGGGCTGCGCCCCGGCCGGTAGAGCGCGATCACGGGAACTCCGCGCGGTACCGGTCGATCACGCCCTCGGGCTCCCCCGTCTCGGCGAGCCGCCCGCCCGCGAAGCGCAGCGCGACGTCGCAGCGCGCGGCCAGCTCGAGGTCGTGCGTGACGATGACCACCTGATCCGCCACCGGGCCGCGCTCGTCGCCCTCGAGCAGCAGCCGCGCCATGCGGCGGGCGTTGCCGAGGTCGAGCAGGGTCGTCGGCTCGTCCGCCACCACCACGCGGGGCCGGCGCACGAGCACGGCCGCCAGCGCGAGCAGCTGCTTCTGCCCGCCCGAGAGGCTGTACGACGGCTGATCGGCCCGCTCGGCCAGGCCGAAGCGCTCGAGCGCCGCCATGGCCTCGGCGGCGACCTCGCGCCGGCTCGCCCCCGCCGCGCGCAGAGAGAGGGAGAGGTCCTCGATCGGCGTGGGCATGAGCAGCTGCGCGTCGGGATTCGTGAAGAGGAACCCCACCGCCTCGCGCGCGCGCCGCGGCTCGCGGGCCACGTCGATGCCGGCCACGCGCACGGTCCCCTCGCTCGGGGCGACGAGGCCGTTGAGCGTGCGCGCGAAGGTCGACTTGCCCGATCCGTTCGCCCCGATCACGGCGATCCGGCGCTGCGGCAGCGACACCGTGACGTCGCGGAGGATGCGGGCCCCGTCGATGGCGACGCCGAGCCCGCGCACCTCGATGCCGGGTGCCGTCACGCGCGCGCCCGCGCCGCGCGCCGGGCGCGGACCGACGCGGGGAACGCCGGCGGGTACGCGCGGTACAGCAGCAGCGTGAGGATCGTGGCGAGGGCGACCTTGACGGCATCGCCCGGCAGGAACGCCACGTTCGCCAGCGCCGCCTGCGGCAGCGTGAGCCCGCCGACGAGGGCGAGCAGCGGGATGCCGACGGCGTATACGACGACCATGCCGCCCACGAGCGCGCCCAGCAGCACCCGCCACCACGTCAGCCGGCCGGAATGCGCGATCCAGCCCGCCACCATCGCACCGGGCAGCCACCCGAGGAGGAAGCCGACGGTCGGGCCGACGAACACGCCGAGGCCGCCGCGTCCGCCCGCGAGCACGGGCAGGCCGATGGCGACGAGCACGAAGACGATGAGCACGGCGGCTCCGGCGCGGCGTCCGCCCAGCACGGTGCCGGCCAGCATGACGCCGAGCGTCTGCGCGGTCACCGGTACGGGCAGGCCGGGCACGGGGATCAGCCCCATCAGCCCCAGCACCACGATGAGCGCCGCGAATACCGCGACCCGCGCGAGGTCGCGCGCCTCCCAGGACTGCCCTGCCATTCCGCCTCCTGAACACCGTTCACTGAACAGCGTTCACTATAGTCGAGGCATGCGCGATCGCGTGCGGCACGACCGGGAGGGCATCGTCGACGTCGCCCTGCGGCTGCTCGACGCCTACGGCCTGCCCGACCTCACGATGCGCCGCCTCGCCTCCGAGCTGGGCGTGCAGCCGAGCGCGCTGTACTGGCACGTCGAGAGCAAGCAGGCGCTGCTGGCCTCGCTCGCCGACCGGATCGTGGCGGAGGCCTCCCCCGCTGCGGATGTCGTCGGCACGGCGCGGGCGCTGCGCTCGGCGCTGCTGGCCCACCGCGACGGGGCCGAGGTCGTGCTGAGCTCGGCGGCGCTGTCGCTCGGCGCGCTCGCGGCGCACGACACGCTGCGCGCCGCGTTCGGGCGCGACAGGTCCGCCGATCCCGATCGCGCCGCCCGCGTGCTGCTGCCGTTCGTCCTCGGGCACGCCTCGCTCGTGCAGCAGCGCATCCAGGCCGCCGAGTTCGGCGCCGTCGAGGCCGACCCCACGGCCGTCGCGGACGAGACCGCCGCCGACTTCGACGCCGGCGTCGCCGCGATCCTCGCGGGCCTGCGCTCCTGAGCGGGGCCCGTCAGAGCTCGCGCGCGTGCCCGAGCCGCAGGCCGGGCACGAGCGTGAGCAGCATGATGAGCGCCGCCAGCGCGAACACGGCCGAGAAGCCCGTGGCGGGGCCGAGCGAGAGGAAGACGAGGCCCATCACGGCGATGACGGCCGAGGAGCCCACGGCATCCGCGATCTGCAGGGCCGACGAGTTGAACCCCTGGCTCGCGGCGCTCGAGTACGCCAGCATGAGCACCGACAGCCGCGCGTACACGAGTCCCATGCCGAGGCCCGCGGCGCCCCACGCGAGCGCGGGCACGATGCCGGGCCAGCCCGCCACGGCCGCGACGAGCACGAGCGCGACCGAGCCCGCGAGGATCGTCACGCCCGTGAGCACGAGGCGCGTGTTGCCGACGCGGTCGGCGTGACGGGCCGACAGCTCCGCCCCGAGCGCCCACGTGATGCCCGCGATCGTGAGCCCGAGCCCCGCGAAGGTCGGCGTCCAGGCGTAGGCGTCGATGAAGAGCTTGGGCACATACACCTCGGCGCCGAAGAAGCCGCCGGCGAGCACGCCGCGCATCAGGATGACCGACGGCAGTCCGGGCGCCGCGCGGAACGTGCCGCGCGGCAGCAGCGGCGCCGCGGCCACCGCGACGAGCAACAGGGCGGCCGCCGCGATCACCCACGACCACGGGCTGGGCAGATCGCCCGCGAGCCCGAGCGACAGCGCCGCGCCCGCCACGATCACGGCCAGCAGCAGGCGGCGCACGATGAGCCGGCGCGATCCGGCCGCCGGCGCGCCCGCGGGCTCGTCGATGCCGCGCAGCCGCGGCGCGATCATGACCATGGCGAGCACCGCGAGCACCGCGACGCCCGCGAACACCCAGCGCCAGTGCAGGTACTGCGCCACCGCCCCGGCGAGGAACGGCCCCACGAGCGCCGGCACGATCCACGCGGCCGAGAAGAGGGCGAACACGCGGCCGTGCAGGGCGGCGGGGAAGATCCGCGCCACCACCACGTAGAGCGCGACCAGCTGGCCGCCCGATCCCAGCCCGAGCACGAGCCGCCCGATCACGAGCACGCCCATCGTCGGCGCGAGGGCGTCGATGATCAGTCCGGTCACGAACAGCGCCACGGCCGCGTACAGCGGCACGACGGGCCCGGCGCGGTCGGCCCACGCCCCCACGGCCACCATGCCGATGACGCTCGCGGCCAGGGTGCCCGAGAACGCCGCGGCGTACAGCGCCTCGCCGTGCAGCGCCTCGCTCACGGCCGGCATCACGGTGGTCACGGCAAGGGACTGCACGGCCGCGAGGAAGATGAGCGCGAACGAGCCGATCGTCACCCAGACGTGCTTCGGGTCCCAGATGCTCTCGCGCGTCGGCGCCGGGTGCGCGGGGATCGGGATGGGGCCGGAGAAGTCGCGGGGCGCGCTCACGACGCCCGCACCCCGCCGATGCGGCGCAGCGCCTCCGTGAGGATCTCCGGCCCGGTGCCGATGTTGATCCGCGCGAAGCCGCGCCCCTGCTCGCCGAACGACGGGCCGGGGTTCAGCGCGACGCGCGCCTCCTTGAGGATGCGCAGCGCGGGGTCGTCGCCCCAGCCGCCCGCCGCGAAGTCCACCCAGGCCAGGAAGCCCGCCTGCGGCGGCAGGTAGCGCGCCCCCGGCGCGTGCTCGGCGAGCAGGTCGGTCAGCAGCACCCGGTTGGCGTCGAGCCGCGCGAGAAGCGCGTCGAGCCACTCGTCCCCCGCCGTCATGGCCGCCTCGCCCGCGATGAGCCCCAGGATCGACGTGCGCCACTCGACCTCGTCGGGGATGCGCCGCACGACGCGCGTGGGCCCGTCGGCGTCCGTGACGATGAGCGCGCACTTCAGGCCCGCGAGGTTGAACGCCTTGCTCGCGCTCGTGACCGCGAAGCCGATCTCGGCCGCCTCGGGCGCGGCCGCGAGGAACGGCGTGAAGGTCGCGCCGGGCAGCGTGAGCGGCGAGTGGATCTCGTCGCTGATCACCCACGCGCCGTGCCGCTGCGCGATCCGCGCCAGCTCGGCGAGCGTGGCGGCGTCGTGCACCGTGCCGGTGGGGTTGTGCGGGTTGCACAGCAGGATCGCGCGGGCGCCGGCGGCGAAGGCGCGCTCGATCCCGTCCAGATCGAGCGACCAGCCGGAGTCGGAGCGGATCAGCGGCACCGTCTCGGGGACAGTGCGGCTCTCCTCGTGCACGCCGAAGAACGGCGGGTACACCGGGGGCGTGATGACGACGCGGTCGCCGGGCTCCGTGACGGCGCGCAGCAGCTCGGCGACGCCCATCATGACGTCGCATGTCGTGCGCACGCGCGAGGGATCGACCCGCCAGCCGAAGCGGCGCGCGGCGAAGCCCGCGAAGGCCATGGGGATGCGGGAGTCGCCCGGCGGCGCGTAGCCCGTGTCGCCGCGGCGCACGGCGTCGAGCAGCGCGCGCTCGATCACGTCGGCGAGGGGGAAGTCCGTCTCGGCGACGAACAGCGGCAGCACCTCGTCCGGGTAGCGCATCCACTTGCTGCTCGTGCGGGCCCGCAGGAGGTTCAGCGGCAGGGCGTCGAGAGGCGTGGTCACCCGTCTCATCCTAAGCCGGGAACGACGAGGGCCCCGTCCGTGGACGGGGCCCTCGTCGGGCGGATCAGATGGAGAAGCCGAGCGCGCGCATCATGTCGCGGCCGTCGTCGGTGATCCGCTCGGGACCCCACGGCGGCATCCAGACCCAGTTGATCCGGAACTGCTCGACGACGCCGTCCAGCGCCTGCGCCGTCTGCTCCTCGAGGACGTCGGTGAGCGGGCAGCCCGCGCTCGTGAGCGTCATGTGGATGACGAGGGCGTCGTTCTCGTCGTCCCAGCCGAGGTCGTAGATGAGGCCCAGGTCGACGACGTTGACCCCCAGCTCGGGGTCCATGACGTCCTTGAGTGCCTCGGTGACCTCGTCGTACTTCTCGGGAGTGAGCGTCGCGGTCATGGCCTCGACCTTACGCCTCGACGGGCGCGTCCGCAGGCAGGTAGGCGGCGTAGCCCTCGGCCTCCAGGCGCTCGGCGAGCTCGGGGCCGCCCTCCTCGACGACCTTGCCCGCGACCATCACGTGCACGAAGTCGGGCTGGATGTAGCGGAGGATGCGCGTGTAGTGCGTGATGAGGAGCACGCCGAGGCCGGTGCTCTCCTTCGCGCGGTTGACGCCCTCCGACACGATCTTCAGCGCGTCGACGTCGAGGCCCGAGTCGGTCTCGTCCAGGATGGCGAGCTTCGGCTTCAGCAGCTCGAGCTGCAGGATCTCGTGGCGCTTCTTCTCGCCGCCCGAGAAGCCCTCGTTCACGTTGCGCTGCGCGAACTTGGGGTCCATGCGCAGGGCCGACATGCCCTCCTTGACCTCCTTCGTCCACGTGCGGATGGCGGGGGCCTCGCCGTCGATGGCGGTCTTGGCGGTGCGCAGGAAGTTCGCCACCGTCACGCCGGGGATCTCGACGGGGTACTGCATGGCCAGGAACAGTCCGGCGCGGGCGCGCTCGTCGACGGCCATCTCCAGCACGTCCTCGCCGTCGAGCGTGATCGATCCGCCCGTGACGGTGTACTTGGGGTGGCCGGCGATCGTCGACGCGAGCGTCGACTTGCCCGAGCCGTTCGGGCCCATGATGGCGTGGGTCTCGCCCGAGCGCACGGTCAGGGTCACGCCGTTGAGGATCGGCGTGGTCCCCTCGTCGGTCTCGACCGTGACGTGCAGGTCCTTGATCTCGAGGACAGTCATGTTGATTCCTTCTTGTGGAGAGTTCGTGGGGCCTGGCTCAGGCCGACTTGATGACGGTGGGATCGATGAGCACGTCGTCGCCCTCGATCGTCACCTCGTAGACGGGCACCGGCTCGTAGGCCGGAAGGTTCAGCGGCTTGCCGGTGCGCAGCGAGAACGCCGAGCCGTGGGCCCAGCACTCGAGCGAGTCGCCCTCGACGAAGCCCTCGGACAGCGAGATGTCGCCGTGCGTGCAGGTGTCGCCGATCGCGTGCACCTCGCCCTGGGCGTCCAGGACGAGCGCGATGGGCACACCGTCCACCTCCACGCGGCGAGCCTGGTCCTGGACCAGCTCGCTCTTGGCGCAGACGCGGGTCGCGCTCACGCGGCGATCCCCTCCCCGGCGGCGATCTCCTGCTCGATCGCGGCCGAGAGCTCGGCCTCCAGCTCGGGCAGGCCGAGCTTCTGCACGATCTCGGCGAGGAAGCCGATCACGACGAGGCGACGTGCCTCGGCCTCGTCGATGCCGCGGGCCTGCAGGTAGAACAGCTGCTCGTCGTCGAAGCGACCGGTGGCCGACGCGTGGCCGGCGCCCTTGATGTCGCCCGTCTGGATCTCGAGGTTCGGGATCGAGTCGGCGCGCGCGCCGTTCGTGAGCACGAGGTTGCGGTTGGCCTCGTACGAGTCGGTGCCGACGGCGTCCGGGCCGATGAGCACGTCGCCGATCCACACGCTGCGCGCGCTCGCGCCCTGCAGCGCGCCCTTGTAGAGCACGTTGCCGGTCGTCTCGGGGCCCTTGTGGTGCAGGTAGACCTGGCTCTCGAGGTGCTGGCCCGAGTCGGCGAACGACAGGCCGAAGACCTCGCCGTTCGATCCTGCGCCCGCGAGCTCGACGTTCGGGTTCACGCGCACGACGCCGCCGCCGAAGCTCACGACGAAGTGACGCAGCGTGGCGTCGCGGCCCACGCGCGCCTGGTGCGCCGCCGCGTGGATCGCCGTGTCGTCCCACCGCTGCACGGCCACGACCGTGAGGGTCGCGCCGTCGCGCACGATGATCTCGACGTTCTCGGCCAGCTGCGCCGCGCCCTCGTGCCGCAGCACGACGACCGCCTGGCTGTGCTCCTGCGCCTCGATCACGAGGTGCGCATCGGCCCGGCGCTCGGCGCCCTGGCCCGTGATGCGCAGGACGATCGGCTCGGCGACCTCCTCCTCGCGCGGGATGCGGATGAACCGCGCCTCGGGCGAACCCTGCCACGCCACGGCGGCGGGCAGGTCCTCGGGCTCGAACACCTCGCCGCGCGGGGCGGCGCCGATCGCGAGCGTGCCCGCGTCGTAGCGCTCACCCGCATCGAAGGCGTAGGTCACGCCGTCGTTCTCGGCCGCGCGCTCGAACAGCGGCGAGAGCCGCTTGATCGGGGCGTGCACCCAGTTGACCTCGCGGCCGCTGGGGGTGCCGAAGTCGGCGGGCTCGTAGGAGCGGGGGCGCTCCGAGCGCGTCTGGACGGGGACCGTCACCTCGTCCTGCGGCGGGATGATGACCGTCGCGGGGTCGCGGTGGGCGTGCTCGTTCTGCGCCTCTGCAGGCGCCTGCGTGGGGGCCGTCATCTCAGCCGACCGATCCTTCCATGCCCATCTCGATGAGCTTGTTCAGCTCGAGGGCGTACTCCATGGGCAGCTCGCGGGCGATCGGCTCGATGAAGCCGCGCACGATCATCGCCATCGCCTCGTCCTCGGGCATGCCGCGGCTCATGAGGTAGAACAGCTGCTCCTCGCTCACCTTCGAGACCGTGGCCTCGTGGCCCAGCTGCACGTCGTCCACGCGGATGTCGATCGCGGGGTACGTGTCGCTGCGCGAGATCGTGTCGACGAGCAGGGCGTCGCACCGCACCGTGTTGGCGGAGTGGTGGGCCTTCTCGTCCACGCGCACCTCGCCGCGGTAGCCGGCGCGGCCGCCGCCGCGGGCGATCGACTTCGAGACGATCGACGACTGCGTGTACGGCGCCATGTGGATCATCTTCGCGCCGGCGTCCTGGTGCTGACCGGGGCCCGCGAAGGCCACCGAGAGCGTCTCGCCCTTGGCGTGCTCGCCCATCAGGAAGATCGACGGGTACTTCATCGTGACCTTCGAGCCGATGTTGCCGTCGACCCACTCCATCGTCGCGCCCTCGTGGGCGACGGCGCGCTTGGTGACGAGGTTGTACACGTTGTTCGACCAGTTCTGGATCGTCGTGTAGCGCACGCGGGCATTCTTCTTCACGATGATCTCGACGACCGCCGAGTGCAGCGAGTCGCTCTTGTAGATCGGCGCCGTGCAGCCCTCGATGTAGTGGACGTAGCTGCCCTCGTCCGCGATGATCAGGGTCCGCTCGAACTGGCCCATGTTCTCGGTGTTGATGCGGAAGTAGGCCTGCAGCGGGATCTCCACGTGCACGCCCTTGGGCACGTACACGAACGATCCGCCCGACCACACGGCCGTGTTCAGCGCGGCGAACTTGTTGTCGCCGGACGGGATCACGGTGCCGAAGTACTCCTCGAAGAACTCGGGGTGCTCGCGCAGCGCCGTGTCGGTGTCCATGAAGATGACGCCCTGCGCCTCCAGGTCCTCGCGGATCTGGTGGTAGACGACCTCGGACTCGTACTGCGCGGCTACGCCGGCGACGAGGCGCTGACGCTCGGCCTCGGGGATGCCGAGCTTCTCGTACGTGTTCTTGATGTCCTCGGGCAGGTCCTCCCACGTCTGGGCCTGCTTCTCGGTGGAGCGGACGAAGTACTTGATGTTGTCGAAGTCGATGTCGCTGAGGTCGGCGCCCCACGTGGGCATCGGCTTCTTCTCGAACAGCGAGAGGGCCTTCAGCCGGGTCTTCAGCATCCACTCCGGCTCCTGCTTGAGGGCCGAGATGTCGCGGACGACGGCCTCGGTGAGGCCGCGCTTGGCGCTCGCGCCGGCGACGTCCGGGTCGTGCCAGCCGAATTCGTACACCCCCAGACCTTCGAGCTCGGGGCGGTCGATCAGCACATCAGACATGCGGTCTCTACTCTCCTCATGGGTCCCGAAACGGTGTCAGCCGGCCCGGCGCTCCGGAGTGGAGTGCCGTACTGGGGCCCCGTTGCGACGCGGATCGCGCCTTAGACTGTCTGCTGTCGCCACGGGCGGAACCGCCCGTTTTTTCAGCGATTCAATTCTACAGGTTCGCTCCCCCACGGCGCCGTGCGTGTCGGATTCGGAGCGGATCAGGAGGCACCACCCGCATGGCCACCGCACCCGCCGCTCCCCCGCTCACCGCGCCCCGCGCCGCCGCCGTCGGCGGCGGCTGGCTGCGCCTGTTCGCCTGGCTCTCGTTCCTCTTCGAGACGACGATCATCGGCACGGGCGGCGCCGTGCGCCTGACCGGCTCCGGCCTCGGCTGCTCGGAGTGGCCGCTGTGCACGCCGGAGTCGCTCGTGCCGACGCAGGAGATGGGCATCCACGGCTTCATCGAGTTCGGCAACCGCACGATGACCGGCGCGGTCGGCATCGTCGCGATCGCCGTGCTGCTGCTCACGCTGCGCGCCGTGGGCACGCGCCGCGACGTGCTGGCGGCGGTGTGGTTCGCGCTGGGCGGCATCGCCGCCGCGGTGGTCGCCTACCTCGCCGTGGGCGAGTTCTGGGCGGCGACCGCCGTGCTGCTGCTGGCCGTGATCGCCGCGGCCGTGTACTCGGTGCGTTCGCTGCCCGCCCGCCGCGACCTGCAGATCCTCGCGTGGATCGTCGTCGCCGGCGTCGTGGCGCAGGCGCTCGTGGGCGGCATCACGGTGCTGACCGAGCTGAATGCCTTCATCGTGGGCTTCCACTACGTCTCGTCGCTCGTGCTCGTGTGCGTCACGGCCGCCTACCTCGTGCGACTGCACGACGTGCCGGGCCCGCGCGAGCGCGCCGTGCCGGCGTGGTTCGCCGCCCTCACCCACGCGACGACGCTCGTCCTCGCCCTCACGATCCTCTTCGGCGTGCTCACCACGGCCAACGGGCCCCACTCCGGCGATGCCGCCGTGATCCGCGACGGCTTCGATGCGACCGTGCTCGCGCACGTGCACTCGTGGCCCGGCTACATCCTGCTCGCCCTCGTGGTCGCGCTCGTCGTGATCGCCGCGGTGCGCCGGCTCCGCCCCCTGCCGTGGCTCGTCGCGCTGCTCGCCGTCATCGCCGTGCAGGTGATCGTCGGCGTCTTCCAGGCCCGCAACGGCCTGCCCGAGCTGCTCGTCGGCATCCACATGGTGCTCGCGGCCCTCTCGGCCGCCGCCTTCACGGTCGTGGTGCTGCGGCTGAAGCGCCCCGTGGCCTGACGCGGCGATCCACAGCGGGAGCATAGGGAACGCATCGGCCGCGCATGGGCGCGCCGGGGATCGTGGCGGAGTCCGCATGCGAACCCGAGGAGAATCATGCCCCGCACGCCCCGACTCATCACCAGCGCGCCCTACTGGGTGCTGCTGATCGGATCGCTCGCCGCCACCGCGGCCGGATTCGCGATGAGCTTCCCCACGATCGACAACATGAGCACGACCCTGCTCGACGGCAGCGCCACCACGGCCGACGTCTATGCGGGCCAGGCGCTCGTCACGGTGGGCGGACCGGTGCTCGGCGCCGGCCTGATCGGCCTCGCCCTGACCGCCGCGATCGCCGCGGCCAAGGCGCTCGTGCCCGCCCGTCCCGTGCCGGCGGCGGAGGCGCTGCCCGCCGATGAGGAGCCGGAGATCGACGACGCGCCGGCCGCCGCTCGCCTGACGGAGGAGCCGGCCCCTGCTGCCGGCGCGCCCGTCACGGCCGACGAGCCGGCGACGGCTCGGCCGGTCCCCGAGCCGGAGGCCGAGCAGGCGCCCACCCACCGCGCCTGACGCCCGGACGCGAAACGCCCGTTCCGCCGGCCCCGAGGGGCACGGCGGAACGGGCGTCGGCGCGCGTCGTGCAGGCGCGTGGCGGTCAGTCGCTCGTCGCCGTGGCGACGAGGATGCCGCGCGCGAGCGCGTGGAAGTGCCGGTTGAAGCCGAGGATCGCGGGCGTCGCCCCCTCGGGCAGCTCCAACACCGTGTCGAGCGCGTCGACGACGAAGAAGTAGCGGTGCACGCCGGTTCCCGGCGGCGGGCCGGCGCCGATGAAGCCGGGCTCGCCCGACTCGTTGCGCAGCGCGATGCCCGCCGAGGGGCGGTCGTCGCCCGTGTCGAGCGACGTCACGTCGGCCGGAAGGTTGTAGACGGCCCAGTGCCAGAAGCCCGAGCCGGTCGGCGCGTCCGGATCGAAGCACGACACGGCGAACGACTTCGTGCCCTCGGGCGCCCCCGACCAGCTCAGCTGCGGGGAGATGTCGGACCCGCCGCCGGCCGATCCCCACTGCGCCTTCGGCAGCGGCTGCCCCTCGGCGATGTCGGTGCTGGTGACGGTGAGGGGCGCGAAGTCCCTCAGCGTGGCGAGCTCTGCATACGGATCGTAGGAGAACATGGCGCCAGCCTAGCCAGCGATCCGCGCCGCGTCAGCCGGTGCGCGCGTCCCAGTCGGCGTAGGGGTCCCATCCGCCGCGGCGGTCGTACGGATCGCCCCCGACCGAGACGCCCGATCCCTCCTCGACGCGGCCGATCGGGCGGAACCCGGGCGGGAGGACGTCTCCGGGGAACGTCGCCAGCAGGGCGTGGTCCTCTCCGCCCTCCAGGGCGGCGCGCCGATCGGCGCCCAGGGCGGCCGGATCGAGGTCGAGACGCACGCCCGAGGCCTCGGCCATCCGCGTCGCGTCGAGCGCGAGCCCGTCCGAGACGTCCATCATCGCGGTGGCGCCCGACATCGCTGCCATCGGGCCGAGCCCGAGGGGCGGCGCGGGCCGCAGCTGCGCGTCGAGCAGCGCGGGCTCCCCCTCCCGGAGCGCCGCGCGGTCGACGGGAATCGGCTCGCCGCCGTCGTCGCGGAAGCGGTCGAAGAGGATCGCCAGGCCGCGACCGGCGGCGCCGAGCTCGCCCGCCACGGCGACGACGTCGCCGGGCCGGGCGCCCGAGCGCAGCACGGCGGGGCGACCCTCCAGGTCGCCGAGCGCCGTCACGGCGATCGTCAGGGTGTCGGAGACGGTGAGGTCGCCTCCCACGACCGCGCAGCCGGGGGCGAGCGCCTCGCACGCCTCGCGCAGCCCGTCGGCGAGGGCCTCGACGAACGAGATCCTCGTCGCGCTCGGCATCGCGAGCGCGACGAGCAGCCCCGTCGGGCGGGCGCCCATCGCGGCGACATCGGCGAGGTTGACCGCCGCGGCCTTCCAGCCGAGGTCGTACCCGCTCGACCAGGCGAGGCGGAAGTCGGGGCCGTGCACGAGCGTGTCGGTCGTGGCCACCACGGAGCCCGACGGCGCGGCGACGACCGCCGCATCGTCCCCCGGGCCCACGATCGCCGCCGACGCCCTGCCCGTGCGCGCCGCGATGCGCCGCAGCACCTCTCGCTCGCTCAGCTCGCCCACGGTCGGATCCATCCGTTCAGGGTATCCACACGCGACCCCGCAATACGCTGGAGGGGTGATCCGCCGCCGTTCCTCCGCCGCCCGGGCCGGGGGCGCCATGAGTGCGCGGCTCGCCGCGATCCTCGCGGGCGCGCTCGCCCTCGGCGGCTGCGCCACCACGGTGCACCTGCCCGCCGAGCCGCTCGCGAACGACCCGCTCTGCGCCGAGGTCTCGGTGCGCCTGCCCGATGCGCTCGGCGACCTGCCGCGGGTCTGGACCGACGCGCAGGCGACCGCCGTGTGGGGCGAGGATCAGGAGGTCATCTTCGCGTGCGGCCTGGAGCCGCTGGCGCCGAGCACGCTGCAGTGCGTCTCGGTCGGCGGCGTGGACTGGGTGGTCGACGACACGGACTTCCCGCGCCTGCGCATGGCGACATACGGCCGCACGCCCGCCGCGTCGGTCTACGTCGACACGGCGGTGGACGAGGACGGCCAGGGCGTCTCGAGCAACGACGTGCTCAGCGCGCTCGGCGGCGCCGTGTCGCAGCTGGAGCGCACGGGCGAGTGCGTCGCCCCGGACGAGGCCGAGTACGTCGGCTGACCCGGCCTGCGCCGGTCAGCGGGTGCGCTCGAGGCCCAGCTCGATGAGCTCCGAGATGAGGTCGGCGTAGCTCAGGCCCGATGCGATCCAGCACTTCGGGTACATCGAGATCGGCGTGAAGCCCGGCATGGTGTTCGGCTCGTTCACGACGACCTCGCCCTCGGGCGTGAGGAACACGTCGACGCGGGCGAGCCCGCGCCCCTCCACGGCCTCGAAGACGCGCGCCGCGACGTCGCGGATCCGCGCGATCTGCTCGTCGGTGAGATCGGCCGGGCACACCACCTCGGCGCCGTCGCCGCCCAGGTACTTGCCCTCGAAGTCGTAGAACTCGCGCGTGGTGAGCACGATCTCGCCGGGCAGCGACACCCTCGCCGGCGCGCCCCCGCGGCCCTCGAGCACGGCCACCTCGATCTCGCGGCCCGCGATGCCGGCCTCGATGAGCACCTTGTCGTCCTCGGCCAGGGCCAGGCTCATCGCCTCGTCCAGCTCGCACGCGTCGTGCACCTTCGACACGCCCACGCTCGATCCCGCCCGCGCGGGCTTGACGAACTGCGGGTATCCGAGCGCGGCGGCCTCCGCGCGCACGGCGTCGGGCGCGGCGGCCCAGCGCGACGCGCGCACGGTCACCCACGGCGACACGGCGATGCCGGCGGCCTGCAGCGCCACCTTCATGAAGTGCTTGTCCATGCAGATCGCCGAGTCCAGCACGCCGCCGCCCGCGTACGGCATCCCGAGGATGTCGAGGAAGCCCTGCATCGTGCCGTCCTCGCCGTGCAGGCCGTGCAGGATCGGCAGCACGACATCGACCTCGCCGAGCGAGTCGACCGTGCTGTCGGCGCGGCGCACGCGCAGCTCGCGCCCCTCGCCGGGCAGGGGCCAGAGCACGCGCGTGCCGTTGTCGACCACCTCGGGCAGCCGCTCGGCGTCGAGCGCGAAGCGCGCGGGATCGTCCTGCTCGAGCACGAAGACGCCGTCGCGGGTGATCCCGACCGGGATCACCGCGTAGCGGTCACGGTCGATCGCGCCGAGCACTCCCCCCGCCGTCGCGGAGGAGATCGCGTGCTCGCTGGAACGCCCTCCGAAGAGCACCGCCACGGTCGTCCTGGCCATTCTGCGTCCTCTCGCCCTGCGGGGTGTCGTCGTCCGTCGTGAGGTGCGGGCCGATGTCCTTGGGATCCATCGCGCCGTCCAGCACCATCTTCACCTGCTGCACGATGGGCATCTCGACGCCCTTCGCCTTCGCGAGCTTCAGGATCGGGCCGACCGATCCGAGGCCCTCGGCCGTCTGCTCCATGTGCGCCACGACGTCCTGCAGCGTGTACCCCTGGCCGAGCAGGCGGCCCGCCGTGTTGTTGCGGCTCAGCGGCGACTGGCACGTGGCGATGAGATCGCCGAGGCCCGCGAGCCCGTGCATCGTCTCGGCCTGGGCGCCGTAGGCGACGGCGAAGTCCGTCATCTCGACGAGCCCGCGCGTGATGATCGAGGCCTTCGTGTTCTCGCCGTACCCCACGCCGTCGACGATGCCGATCGCGACGGCGATGAGGTTCTTCAGCACGCCGCCGAACTCGGTCCCGGCGACGTCGGTGTTGACGAACGTGCGGAAGTAGCGGTTCGTGGCCGTGCGCGCGATGAGCTCGGCGGTCTCGAGGCTGCTCGACGACACGACGGCGGCCGTCGGCTGCTCGCGCGCGATCTCGAGCGCGAGGTTCGGCCCGCTGGCCACGGCGATCCGGGCGGGATCGCAGTCCAGCACCTCGGCGATCACCTGGCTCATGCGCATGCCCGAGCGCTTCTCGACGCCCTTCATGAGGCTCACGATCGGCACCTCGGAGCGCGCGACGAAGGGCCGCAGCTGCTTGAGCGCCTCACGCGCCGTCTTGCTCGGCACGGAGAGGTAGATCTGCTCCGCGCCGTCGACGGCGCGCGCCAGCCGCGGCGTCGCGCGGATGGTGCGCGGCAGGTTGATGCCGGGAAGGTACTGCGAGTTGCGCTTGGCCTCGTCGATCTCGTGCGCCTGCTCGGGGCGCCGCGCCCACATCGTGACGCGCGCGCCGCCGTCGGCGAGGATCTTGCCGAACGTCGTGCCCCAGCTGCCGGCGCCGAGCACCGCCACCCGCGGGCCCATCAGAGGCGCCCCGTCTCGGCCTGCCCGTGCTGGGTGGGGTCCCACCGCTCGGGCGGCGCCTTCTCGCCGCGCAGCTCCTCGAGCAGCGCGGTGATGGCGGCCATCACGCGCTCCGTGCCCTCCTCGAGCGCGGCGCGCTCCTGGGCGCGGCCGGCGAGGTCCGACAGGTCGACGGGATCGCCCACGACGAGCGTCACGGGCCGGCGGGGCGGCCACAGGCGCAGCTTGCCGTAGCGCGGCATGATCTGCTGCTCGCCCCAGTGCGCGACCGGGATGACGGGCAACCCGCCGGCCAGCGCGATCCGCACCGCGCCGGCCTTGCCGCGCATGGGCCACAGGTCGGGATCGCGCGTGAGGGTGCCTTCCGGGTACACGATCACGCCGCTGCGGTTCTCGACGAGCACCTTGGCCTGCTCGAGCGCGAGCGCGCCCTGGTTGCCGCGCTTGACGGGCACCATCTTGGTGGCCCGCAGGGCGGCGCCGAGCACCGGCACGCGGAAAAGGCTCTCCTTGGCGAGGAATCGCGGCAGGCGTCCCAGCTTCCACGTGGCGACGGCGATCGTCAGCGGATCGATCTCGCTGTGGTGGTTCGGGGCCAGCACGAAGGGACCGTCGAGCGGCATCTTCTCGCGGCCGCGGATCTCGATCTTCGCGAACCACGCGTACAGCGGCACGACGATGATCGCGAGCAGGCGGAAGACGCCGCCCGGCCGCGCACGCTCCGGGGAGATCGGCGCCACGCTCAGCCCACGACGTCGAAGTCGGCGCCGAGGGCGCTGAGCTTGTCGAGGAACTTCTCGTAGCCGCGCGCGATGATCCGCACGCCGCTCACGCGCGAGGTGCCCTCGGCGGCCAGCGCCGCGATGACGTACGCGTAGCCGCCGCGCAGGTCGGGCACCACGATGTCCGCGCCGCGCAGCGGGGTCGGTCCGTTGATGACGGCCGCCTGCTCGAGCGCGCGGCGGGGCACGCGGCGCTTCGGGTCGTCGATGCCGTTGGGGTGCACGACGATGTCGGCGCCCATCTGGTTGAGCGCGTGGGTGAAGCCCAGGCGGTTCTCGTACACGGTCTCGTGCACGACCGAGGTGCCCTCGGCCTGCGTCAGCGCGACGATCAGCGGCTGCTGCCAGTCCGTCATGAACCCGGGGTGCACGTCGGTCTCGACCATGACGGGCTTCAGCGGCGTCTCGCCGCGGCGGAACGTGATGCCGTCGTCGGTGACGTCGAAGTCGCCGCCGACCTTGCGGAACACGTTGAGGAACGTGAGCAGCTCGTACTGGCGCGCGCCCTTGACGAAGATCTCGCCGTCGGTGACGAGCGCGGCGCAGGCCCACGACACGGCCTCGTTGCGGTCGAAGAGGCTGCGGTGGTCGTAGCCCTTGAGCTCGTCGACGCCCTCGATGAAGATCACGCGGTTGGGCTCGTAGGAGATGATCGCGCCCATCTTCTGCAGCACGCCGATCAGGTCCATGATCTCGGGCTCGATCGCCGCGTTGCGCAGCTCGGTGACGCCCTTGGCCTTGACGGCCGTGAGCAGCACCTGCTCGGTCGCGCCCACGCTCGGGTACGGCAGCTCGATGCGCGCGCCGTGCAGGCCCTCGGGGGCCGACAGGCGGATGCCGCTGGGCTGCTTGTCGACGATCGCGCCGAACTTGCGCAGCGCGTCGAGGTGGAAGTCGATGGGGCGGTCGCCGATGCGGCAGCCGCCGAGGTCGGGGATGAAGGCCTGGCCGAGCAGGTGCAGCAGCGGCCCGCAGAAGAGGATCGGGATGCGCGACGAGCCGGCGTGGGCGTCGATCTGCTCGAAGTTCGCCGACTTCGCGTCGGCGGGGTCGAGCACGAGCGATCCCGGCTCCTCGCCGGCCGACACGTGCACGCCGTGCACCTCGAGCAGCGAGCGGACGACCTCGACATCGCGGATGTCGGGGACGTCCCGCAGGATGCTGGGCGTCTCGCCGAGCAGCGAGGCGACCATCGCCTTGGTGGCGAGGTTCTTCGCGCCGCGCACGTCCACCTGACCCTTGAGGGGCCGGCCCCCGCGGATCTCGAGGATGTCAGCGTCGACGCGCTGGGTGGTCTCCGTGGAGCCGAGAAGTGTCATGGTGCAGATGGCCTCACATCGTCTAGGCGGCTCGCGCCGCCGGTCGGGGGCCGTCTGCCCCGATCCTCAGGGGCTTCCGGCCGGGCTCACGGCACCGGGAGGGTGCGTGGCCGCCACGCCTCGCGGCGGGCCTCGAACTGCGTGATCGCATCCGCGTCGCGCAGCGTGAGCCCGATGTCATCGAGCCCCTCGAGGAGCCGCCACCTAGTGTAATCGTCGATGTCGAAGGGAGCCGTGAAGTCGCCGACAACGGCCGTGCGCGTCGTGAGGTCGACCGTCATCTCGATGCCGGGCTGCGCGTCGATCGCGGCCCAGATCCGGTGCAGATCGTCCTCGGAGATCACGCCCGTGACGAGGCCCTGCTTGCCGGAGTTGCCGCGGAAGATGTCGGCGAAGCGGGGGCTCAGCACCACGCGGAAGCCGTAGTCGCGCAGCGCCCACACGGCATGCTCGCGGCTCGATCCCGTGCCGAAGTCGGGGCCGGCGACGAGGATCGAGGCGCCCGCGAACGGCTGCTGGTTCAGCACGAACTCCGGGTCCTGGCGCCAGCCGTGGAAGAGGGCGTCCTCGAAGCCGGTCTTCGTGACCCGCTTCAGGAACACCGCGGGGATGATCTGGTCCGTGTCGACGTTCGACCGCTTCAGGGGCGCGGCCACGCCAGTGTGCGTCGTGAACTTCTCCATGTCAGGCCTCCGCTCCGGTCAGTGCGTGCTCGTCCAGCGGCGCGAGGTCGGCCGGCCCCGAGAGGGTGCCGCGCACCGCGGTCGCCGCCGCGACCAGGGGCGAGACGAGGTGCGTGCGCCCGCCCTTGCCCTGGCGACCCTCGAAGTTGCGGTTGCTCGTCGAGGCGCAGCGCTCCCCCGGCGCCAGCTGGTCGGGGTTCATGCCCAGGCACATCGAGCAGCCGGCGAAGCGCCACTCGCCGCCGAACTCCTCGACGATCCTGTCGATGCCCTCGGCCTCGGCCTCCAGGCGCACGCGCGCGGAGCCCGGCACGACCATGACGCGCACGCCGTCGGCCTTCTTGCGGCCCTTGATGATCGACGCGAACGCGCGCAGATCCTCGATGCGGCTGTTCGTGCAGGAGCCCATGAAGACGGCGTCGACCGCGATCTCCTTCATGGGCGTGCCCGCCTCGAGCGCCATGTACTCGAGCGCGCGCTCGGCCGCCTTGCGATCGCCCTCGTCCTCGAAGTCCTCCGGCGAGGGCACGCGGCCGCCCAGGTTCACACCCTGGCCGGGGTTCGTGCCCCACGTGACGAACGGCTCCAGCTCGTCCGCGTCGATGAAGACCTCGGCGTCGAACGCCGCCCCCTCGTCGGTGGGCAGCGTCTTCCAGTACGCGACGGCCTCGTCCCAGTCCGCGCCCTGCGGCGCGTGCGGGCGCCCCCTCAGGTAGGCGAAGGTGGTCTCGTCCGGCGCCACCATGCCGGCGCGCGCTCCCGCCTCGATCGACATGTTGCAGATCGTCATGCGCCCCTCCATCGAGAGGGAGCGGATGGCGCTGCCGCGGTACTCGAGCACGTAGCCCTGGCCGCCGCCCGTGCCGATCCGCGCGATGACGGCGAGGATGATGTCCTTGGCGGTCACGCCGGGCTTGAGCTCGCCCTCCACCGTGATCGCCATGGTCTTGAAGGGCTTGAGGGGCAGCGTCTGCGTGGCGAGCACGTGCTCGACCTCGCTCGTGCCGATCCCGAACGCCATCGCGCCGAACGCGCCGTGCGTCGAGGTGTGGCTGTCGCCGCACACCACGGTGATGCCCGGCATCGTCAGGCCCAGCTGGGGGCCCACGACGTGCACGATGCCCTGCTCGGCGTCGCCCAGCGAGTGCAGCCGGATGCCGAACTCGGCGGCGTTGCGGCGCAGGGTCTCGATCTGGGTGCGGCTCGTGAGGTCGGCGATGGGCTTGTCGATCGCGAGCGTCGGGGTGTTGTGGTCTTCCGTGGCGATCGTCAGGTCGGGGCGGCGCACGGGGCGGCCCTCGGCCCGCAGCCCGTCGAAGGCCTGCGGGCTCGTGACCTCGTGCACGAGGTGCAGGTCGATGTAGAGGAGGTCGGGCTGCCCGTTCTCTCCCTTGGACACCAGGTGGGCGTCCCAGACCTTCTCGGCCAGCGTGCGGGGGTTCTCGGGGATCGCGGGGGTCGCGGGTGAAGTCATGTCGGTTCCAGGTCTCGTCGGCGGGTCGGGCGCATCACGTGACTCCGCGACGAGCCTGGCCCTAGGACGAGGGCTCGTCGCGGCGACTAAGGAGGAGCACCGCTCGCATGCGCTCCACCCTAGCACTCTGCAACGCGCATACCGCTTTCGCGCACATTGTGCCCCGCGAGAACGGAAACGGGACCCCGCTCGGTGAGCAGGATCCCGCTTCCGGTGATCGAATCGATCAGCGCTCGTCGGTGTGCGCGCGCGTCTCCGGCGAGAGCGCGGACTCGTCGCTCGCGACCGCGCCGGCCGCCGCCTTGCGCTTGTCGCGCGCGTCGGCCAGGAGGCTCGCGATCGTCGCGACGGCCATCGATCCGATGATCACGCCCAGCGACATCCAGTTGTTGATCTCCGGCGCCCACTCCACGTGATGCCCGCCGTTGATGAAGGGCAGCTCGTTGACGTGCAGCGCGTGGAAGAACAGCTTCACGCCGATGAACGCGAGGATGAACGCCACACCGAAGTGCAGGTAGCGCAGCTTCTCGAGCAGGTCGCCCAGCAGGAAGTACAGCTGGCGCAGGCCCATGAGCGCGAACAGGTTGGCGGCGAAGACGAGGAACGGCACCTGCGTGATGCCGTAGATCGCGGGGATCGAGTCGATCGCGAACATCAGGTCGGTCACGCCGATCGAGACGAACACGATGAGCATGGGCGTGAGGATCTTCTTGCCGTCGACGACGGTCGTCAGCTTCGCGCCGTCGTACTCGTCGCTGATGTTCACGAACCGGCGGATCGTCCGGACGATGAAACTCTCGGTCTGCGCGTCGCCCTCGTGCTTCTCCGGCAGCGCCTGGCGGATGGCCGTGAAGACGAGGAAGGCGCCGAAGAGGTAGAAGATCCAGCTCCAGTTCTCGATCGCGGCGGCGCCCAGCAGGATGAAGGCCGCGCGCAGCACGAGGGCGATGATGATGCCCACCATCAGCACCTCCTGCTGATAGCGCCGCGGCACCGAGAACTGGGCCATGATCAGCACGAACACGAAGAGGTTGTCGATCGAGAGGCTGTATTCCGTGAGCCAGCCGACGACGAATTCACCGGCGTGCTGCGCGTCGACGACCAGCCACAGCACCCCCGCGAAGACGAGGGCGAGGGTGATGTAGAAGACCACCCACAGCGTGGACTCCCTCGTGGAGGGGATGTGGGGACGCTTCAGGATGATCAGCAGATCGGCGACGAGAATGAGGACGAGCACGACGAGCGAGCCGACCTCGAACCAGATGGGGATGTCCAACGGCGGGAGCCTTTCGGAGACGTGTGGGATCTCGAAAGTCTCTCCCCCGCGCAGGCGCGGTGCGCACCCGGAGCCGCGTCGTCGGAGCTCGTGATGACGGATGCGCGATGACGGGATACTCCCTCTCGCTCCTCCAGGGTACCGCGCCGCGCTCCGGCGCCGTCGCGTCCCGGGGCGTCCGGCGGGCTCTCGTGCGGCGGTGCGCGACGCATCGGCGGGACACGTCGTGATGGATCCGAGACGATCGGTCCCCCGCGGACACTGACAGGGTGAGAGACGATTCCCTCACCCGACGACAGGCGGAGGCATGCACGAGGACGAGGAGGACGCGGCACTGGTGACCCGCGCGGCCGCCGGGAGCGAGCCCGCGTTCCGCGCGCTGTACCGCCGGCACGCGCGCGCGGTCTACTGGATCGCGCACGGGCTGCTCGGCACGCGGCCGGACGCCGAGGACGCCGTGCAGGAGACGTTCGTCGTCGCGTGGCGCAAGCTCGGCGGGCTCGCCCTCGCGGGCGACTCGCTGCTTCCGTGGCTCGCAGCGATCTGCCGGCACACGGCCGCGAACCGGATCCGCTCCCGCCTGCGCGAGCGCGCGCACGTCGTGGGTGCGGAGCACGCCGAGGGGATCGCGGCGCCCACGGACGTGGAGCGGCAGGTGATCGCCGCGACGACGCTGGAGGCCGTGCTGCGTGAGCTGGCCGGCATGAGCGGCGTCGACCGCGAGATCCTGCGCCTGTGCGTGGCGGAGGGGCTGCCGTACGCCGAGGCCGCGGAGCGCGTCGGCGTGGGGCACGGCGCCGTGCGCAACCGTCTCTCCCGCATCCGGAGCCGGCTGCGGATCGTCGCCGGAGAGGAGATGTCATGACGTCGTCGGAGCACGAGGACGCACCGCGCGGGGGCGCGCCGGACGGCGGCGCGGAGCGCACGGACGCCGACGCCGCCGCGCCGGGCGGGCTTCCGGAGATGGGCGACGAGGCGATCGCGCGCGTCGAGGACGCCGTGTTCGCCACGATCGCGGCCGACCGCCGGCTCGAGCTCGCCCGCCGTCGGCGGCGCCGGCGGCGGGCGTGGGGCGGCGCGGCGATCGCCGCGAGCCTCGTCGTCGTCGCCGCCGTCGCCTCCCCCGCGATCCTGAACGGCGTGCGCGGCGCGTCGATCAGCGAGAGCGACGCCTCGGGGGTCGCCGAGCCCGGCATCGCCGGGGAGCCGTGGCCGACCGTGCCCGGCGTCGAGGCCCCCGGCACCGGCGTGTGGGGCGGATCGTCGGGCGGCGCGGCGTCCGACGAGGCGGGATCCGAGGACGCGGCATCCGGCGGATCCGCGGCCGGCGGATCCGGCAGCGACGGTGCGCTCGAGGAGGATCGGGAGGTCGCGGTGACGGCCGAGGTCTCGGTCGAGGTCGCCTCCCCCGCCGACGCGGCCGAGGCGCTGAGCGCACTCGCCGCCGAGCACGGCGGGTACGTGCAGCACCTCGCGGTGAGCGCGGCGCCCGAGGCGTCGTCGGACGACGCGTCGACGTCGACGATCGCCCCGTCGTCCTCGGACGCGGCCACCCTGCGCGTGCCGAGCGACAGCCTGGACGCCGCGATCGCGGATCTGGGCGGGCTCGGCGAGGTGCTGCGCACGAGCATCGCACGCGAGGACGTGACGGGCCAGGCCGTGGACCTTCGCGCCCGCGTCGCGGCGGCGGAGGCGTCGATCGCGCGGCTCACCGAGCTCATGGCCGAGGCCGGCTCGGTGGCCGACCTGCTGGAGGTGGAGAACCAGCTCTCGCAGCGGCAGTCCGAGCTGGAGGCGTACGAGTCCGAGCTGGAGCACGTCGAGGGGCGCGTGGCGATGTCGACGCTGCAGGTGTGGCTCGTGCGACAGGACACCCCGGCGCCCGTCGAGCCCGGCTCGCCCTTCCTCGACGGCATGCTGACGGGGTGGAACGCGCTCGTCGCGGCGCTCGGGGGCCTCGTCGCCGTCGTCGGGTTCGCGCTGCCGTGGCTCGTGCCGATCGCCGCCGTCGTGCTGCTCGTGTGGCTCATCCGGCGCCGCGGGCGGGCGCGGGCGGCCGCGCGCGACGCGGAGGCCTGACCCCGAGACGGAGGAAGCCCCCGGTTCCGAGGAACCGGGGGCTTCCGAGTGTGACCCCAGCGGGATTCGAACCCGCGTTACCGCCGTGAGAGGGCGGCGTACTAGGCCGCTATACGATGGGGCCGTTCTTGAGTTTTTCGCGTTGCTCCCTCAGCGGGGCAACTAGAAGAGTATGCCATGAGTCCGGCGAGCCGGACAAATCGGCGCGGCTCCCGCGCGCATCTCGCGCGTGTCGCCGGGGCCGGACGGTGATTGGATGGCGATATGCGCGTCACGAAGCACGAACACGCCACCCTCCGTCTGCAGGACGCCGGCGACACGCTCGTCATCGATCCCGGCGGCTTCACCACCGCGCTCGCGGAGCTGCACGATCTGGCGGCGGTCGTCATCACGCACGAGCACCCGGATCACTGGACGCCGGCCCAGCTCGACCACCTCGCGCAGGTCGCGCCCCGCGTGCCGATCTACGCGCCGCAGGGCGTGGCCGATGCGGCGGCGGGCTACGACATCGAGGTGGTCTCGGCGGGCGACGTCGTGACCGCCGGCGCATTTACGCTGCGCTTCTTCGGCGGCGCGCACGCGCTGATCCACTCGAGCCTGCCGCCGGTGCAGAACCTCGGCGTGCTCGTGAACGAGCGCCTCTACTACCCCGGCGACTCGTTCCACGTGCCGGAGGGCGTCGAGGTCGACACGCTCGCCGCGCCGCTCGGGGCGCCGTGGCTGCGCATCGGCGACGCCATGGACTTCGTGCTCGCCGTGACGCCGCGCCGCGCCTTCGGCGTGCACGACATGACCCTCTCGGTCGTCGGGCGCACGATGCACCGCGACCGCCTGCGCTGGGCGACCGAGCAGCACGGCGGCGAGTTCTTCGACCTCGACCCGGGCGACGAGCTCGACGTGTGACCAGCGGGCGCCGGCGCCTCAGAGCCAGGCGAGCCCGGCGGATCCGTACCGCTGCGGCGCAGATGCGTAGTCCACGGCCTCACCGGCGATGCGGAAGGGCGGCGGCGCGTACGTGAGGCGCCCGTACGGGCTGTCGGTCGTGCGCAGCGGGATGTCGAGGGCGGCCGGATCGGGCGGCCCGGCGCCGAGGGCGAGCAGCCGGCGAGCGGCGCCGAGCAACGAGAGGTGCGCCCATCCCCCGCGGCCCGATGCGGCGAGCGCGATCGCGGCCGCCGCCATCCCGAGCCCCGTGGCCATGTCGAGCGCCTGCACGGGCAGGGCGCCGGGCCGCCAGCCGTCGCCGGTGTCGCGGCCGTACACGCGGGCGATGCCCGTGGCCGCCTGCACGAGACTGTCGAAGCCGCGCCGGCCGCTCCACCCCGGCGCGTCGCCCCACGCGTCGAGGGACACGACGGCCAGGTGCGGATGCCGCTCCCGCAGGCTCTCGGGATCCATCCCGTGCCGCGCGAGCCGCTCGATCCGGTAGCCGAGCGCGACGACGTGCGCGTCGGCGAGCAGCCGCTCGACGCCCTCGCCGAAGGCCGCGACGGCCGAGCGCTTGGCGAACCCCGTGTCGAGGTGCTGGTCGAGGGGCTCGGGCAGGTGCAGCGGGTCCACCCGCAGCACGTCGGCGCCGAGCGCGCCGAGCAGCCGCGTGGCGGACGGGCCGGCGAGCACGCGGGTGAGGTCGAGCACGCGGAGCCCGGCGAGCGGGCGCGGCCCCGGTGCGGGGTCGAAGGGCCGTCCCTCGCCGAGGTGCGAGAGCCGGATCCACTCCCCCTCCGCACCCCCGGCGAAGTCCCCCGGCTCGCGCACGGCCACCGCGAGCCCGCCCGCCTCAAAGGCGGCGCGCTCGATCTCGAGCGCCGGCAGACCGCGCATCGCGACGCGCGCCTCGTCGCCGTCGCGCGCGCCGAGCGCCGCGAGCAGCGCGCGCTCGTGGTGCGGGTAGTTGGCGTGGGTGCGCACCCAGCCGTCCCCGGCCTCGAAGAAGCCGGACAGCGGGGCGAAACCCGTGAGCGCACGCCCGTCCACCCGCAGCAGCGGAAAGGATCCGAACCAGCCGGCGACGCCGGCCGAGTCGACGCTCACCGTCTCGCCCATGAGCGCGGCGAGCGCGCGGGCCGCCGCGTCGGTCGCGCCGAGGGCGAGTCCCTCGACGTCGAGCGGGCCGCCCCACCACGCCCGCGGCCCCGACCAGGCGACCTCCCCGCCGCCGTGCAGGCGGGCGAGGAGGTCGCCTCCCATCGCCAGGATGCCGTCGTGCGCCATGCGGCAAGGCTACGGCCGCGGCGCCCGGATCACAGGTGCGCCTCGGCGTAGATCCGCAGCGCGTCGCGCACGAACTCGGCGCCCGCCGTGCCGCCCTCGCTCGTGGCGTAGTTCGCCCCGAAACGCGGGTCGACGACGTACATCTCGCCCAGTCCGATGACGTAGCCCTTCACGTCGCTACCATCGGCGGCCGGGGTGCCCGGCATGCCCGTGAGCCACTCGACGTGACGCTGCGCGAGCTCCTGCGCCTCGGGGCCGTCGGGCGCCGCGCCGCTCTCGGCCGCGGCGATCCAGTCGCGTCCCAGGTCGGCCACCTTCCGCTGCCAGGCGGCCTTCTCGTCGGCCCTCATCGAGCGCCACCAGCGGTCGCTCTCGGCGTACGCCGCGGCGCCCCACCGGCTCTCCACCTCGCCCTTGTACTGCGTGTGGTCGAACCCGTCGAACATCTTCTCCGCCATGACCTGCTCCTCTCCTCTCAGCGCACGGATCGTGGTCGCGACCGACGCGATCTGCCGCGCCAGCCGATCCTGCTCCTGCCGCAGCCACGCCAGGTGCGCCTCGAGCGCATCGGCCTCGGACGTCTCGCGGGCGAGCACGTCGGCGATCTGCGGCAGGCCGAGTCCGAGCTCGCGCAGCAGCAGGATGCGCTGCAGGCGCACGAGCGCGGCCCGGTCGTAGTAGCGATAGCCGTTGTGGCCCACGCGCGACGGCGCAAGCAGCCCGATGTCGCCGTAGTGACGCAGCGTGCGGCTGGTGGTTCCGGCGATCCGGGCCACCTGCTGGATCGACCACTCCTCGTCGTTCATGCCTCCGACGCTAGGGGTTGACGCAGCGTCAAGGTCAAGCGGTGTCTCGCGCCCACTCGGCGGCGATCAGGCGGGAGGGAACGCCGCGGCCAGCAGGCGGTGGACGTGCGGGACGTCGACCGTCGGCTCCGACGTGCGCAGCAGCGTCTTCGCGAGGCGATTAGGCCAGCACACCCGCACGCCGCGGATCTCGAAGTCGCCGCCGATCAGCGGCCACTCGCCATCGACGAAGCAGAGGCACCCGGTCACGTCGATCTCGTCGCCGACGACCGCGCGCACGAGCGCGAGCTGCCGCTCGATCCCGTCGAGGAGGGGCGAGCGATCGCGACCGCCGACGAGAAGGCGCCGCCGCCCGCCGAAGCCGAACAGCCCGCCGACCACGTCGCTCGACACACGCTTGCCGACGTACCTCTTCGCATCGACGATCCAGACACCCCACGGCGTGACGGCGATGTGGTCGATGTTCGCGCGCGAACCGGGGATGCGGCGGTCGTGCAGCGACGCGACGCCCACCTCGGCGAGCGCGTCGAGCTTCTCGGCGACCCGGGCCTCGCCCGCGGCACCCTGGGACCAGACGGTGGTCGAGGTGCGGGGGCGAGCGTCCACGGCGAGCAGCGCGGCGATCCGTCCGATGACCCCGGTACCCCATTCCGAGGCGACCTTCGCCTTCTGCTCCGCGATGCGGGCCTCGTCCTTCGCTCTCCGGCGCTCGAACTCCCGCAGCGCGGACGCGCCGGCCGTGCCCGCGTGGACGGGCGGATCCTCCACCGGCGTGGGTTCAGGGAATGCGACCTCCGTTTGCGACGGCGCGCAGGCGAGGTGCCGCACCTTCCGAACCGCCGGCAGGTAGGTGGCGCGCTCGCCCTTCGCGATGCCCTCACCGCAGGTCACGCAGGTGCCGGCGTACCGCAGCCTCAGTTCCCGCTCGTCGCCCGCGGCCGTCTCCACGGCGCCATTCTGCCCCAGGGCGCCGCGCCGCCGCGCGGATCAGCGGACGACGGAGTAGCCGGCCTCGCTCACGGCCGCGTCGATCGCGGCGGGATCCAGCGGGGCGGAGCGGCGGATCGTGACGGTCGAGACGCCGCCCGCCACCAGATCCACGTCGACGCCCTCGACGCCGCCGAGTGCCGAGAGCTCCTCCGTCACGGCCGAGACGCAGTGGCCGCAGGTCATGCCCTCGACGCGGATGGTCTCGGTCTCCCCCGACCGCGTCTGCGCGGCGGTGGAGGTCTCCGGGGCGGCGCAGCAGGCGCAACCCGTCGCGCCCGCGTCCTTCTTGCCGAGTTCGATGCGTTCGACAGCCATGTGATCTCCTTGTCGTCGTCTCCGCTTCATAGTACCCCCTAGGGGTATCTCGATCCAACGTCGGAGGGATCGTCCACACTGGAAGGATGACCAGGATCGTGGCGGTGCGGGGCGACATCACCGAGCAGCACGTCGATGCCGTCGTCAACGCGGCGAACAACGCGATGCGCGGCGGGGGCGGCGTCGACGGCGCGATCTATCGGGCCGGCGGACCGGCGATCCTGGCCGACTGCATCGCGCGCTTCCCCCACGGCCTGGCCACCGGCGACGCGGGGTGGACGACCGGGGGCGAGCTGCCCGCGCGGTGGGTGATCCACACGGTCGGGCCGAACCACGCCGCCGGGGAGCGCGATCGCGGCCTGCTCGTCTCGTGCTACAACCGCGCGCTCGAGGTCGCCGACGAGCTCGGCGCCCGATCCGTCGCGTTCCCCCTCATCAGCGCCGGTGTCTACGGCTGGCCGCTCGAGGACGCGGTCGAGGCGGCCGTGTCGACGATCGCCGCAGCGGGCAGCGCCGTCGAGGAGGCGCGGATCGTCGCGTTCCAGGATCCGGCCTTCGAGCTCGTGCGGCGCGCGATCCGAGAGGGCGGGTTCTCGTGAGCCCGGGCGGGATCGATCCGGGAGAGTTCCGGGCAGTCCTCGAGGCGCGTCGGGCGCAGCTGCTGGACGGCCGTCGGCGACGGGAGGATGCGCGCGCGACGATGGCGGATGCGCGCTCGGCCGCGACAGCCGACGACGAGCACGATCCGGAGGGCGGCACGCTCGCCGAGGAATGGTCACGCCTGGAGGGACTCGACGCGCAGGCGCGGTCCGAGCTGGCCGAGGTCGACGCCGCCCTCGCGCGCCTCGACGCGGGAAGCTACGGCGTGTGCGCGCGGTGCGGGCGCGACATCCCCGCCGAGCGGCTCAGGGTGCGTCCCAGCGCGACACTGTGCGTGCACTGCGCCGCCTGAGCCGCCCGCACCCGGCGGTTGCTGAACTGAGGCCGCACGCGCCTCACCCCGCGGTTGCTGAACGGAGGCCGCGAAGCGGCCGAAGATGAAGCGACCACCGCAACAGCGCGTTTCGTGGCCGGTCGGATCAGAGCTGATCCCCCGCCACCGCGAACGTGTCGCAGCCCTGCACCCCCTCGGCGCGGCCGGTGTCGAACCAGCGCTGCCGCTGCTCGCTGGATCCGTGGGTCCAGCTCTCCGGGTTGACGAACCCGCCCGACTGCTCCTGGATGTGGTCGTCGCCGACGGCCGCGGCGGCATCCAGCGCGTCGGCGATCTGCTGCGCGGTCGGCGGCTGCAGGTAGGGCACGCCGTTCTCATCCTCCTGCTGCGTCATCGCGGCCACCCATGCCCCGGCGAAGCAGTCCGCCTGCAGCTCGGCGCGCACCCCGTTGCTGTCCGGTCCGGTGCCGTTGTTCGGGTACTGCTCGAAGACGCCGATGAGGTTCTGCACGTGGTGCCCGTACTCGTGCGCCAGCACGTACAGCTGCGCGAGAGAGCCCGCCGAGGCGTCGTACCGCTCGCGCAGCAGGCCGAAGAACGTGGGATCGACGTACACCGTCTCCTCGGGTGGGCAGTAGAAGGGCCCCGTGGCGTTCGAGGCGGTGCCGCACTGCGTGGGCGTCGATCCGTCGACGATGATCAGCTGCGGCTCCCGATAGCCCTCGAGCGTCTCGGACCAGAACTCGTCGATCGCGAGCGATCCCGCCGCCAGCCGGCAGTCGTCGTTCTCATTCGCGTCCTGCCCCGTCTCGCAGTCTCCGATGACGGACGATCCGCCCGATCCCTGCCCGTCGCCGGCGCCGTCGGCGATGCCGAGCAGCCCGCCGAGATCCTGCCCGGTGAACGCCTGGATGAGCAGCACGGCGATCACGCCGAGGCCGAGCGTTCCGCCGCCCGCGATGGCCGCGCCCCGGCCGCGCCGCCGCGCCTTGTTGCCGCCGACATCCGCGTTCTCGTTGAACGTCATGCCGTCACGCTAATGGCTGTGGACAGTCCCTGCGAGACTCGCGGCGTCTCGCTACCGTGTGTGGCATGTCGCGTCCGCCGTTCGCCGCAGCCCTGACCCTCGGCCTTGCCCTCGCGCTGGCCGGGTGCGCCGCCGCGCGCGAGCCGGCGCCGACGCCGACCGGGTTCGCGAGCGAGGAGGAGCTGTTCGCGGCCGCGGAGGAGACGTACCGGGCGTACGTGAAGGCGGCGAACGAGGTCGATCTGAGTGATCCGGATACGGCCGAGCCGGTGTACGAGTGGCTCGTCGACGACGCACTGTCGGCAACGCGAGAAGAGATGACCACTGGACACGCGCAGGGGCTGACTCGCACGGGCGAGGCGGTCGTCGACGACGTGGAACTCGTCGAGGCTGATCCCGCCGATGCAACAGCCTCTCTTGATGTCTGTCTCAACGTTGCCGACGTTGAGGTGCTGGACGAATCGGGCGAGTCGTTGATCGCCGCGGATCGCGGTGATGTGCAAGCGGTGCGAGTCGAGGTCGTTCCCGCTCCGACAACGTCTACGCGGCTCGCTGTCGCAGCGATGACGGGGCGAAGCGGAGGCTTGGAATGCACCTCCGACGGTTGATCGCGGCACTTCCGCTCGCGATCGTGCTCGTGTGGCTCGGAGCGGTGAGTGCGTCGGCGGCGGGGGTGAACTGCGGCGCGGTGATCCCGACGATGTCGTGCCCACCACCGACGAACGACGGTTCAAGTGTGAGTGTCGGCGGTTCGATCACGCAGCCCGGTGGCGGCGGTGGCTCGTCGGAGTCCGGCAGTGGCACGCAGCCGATCGCCGGCGACGGAGACGAGGTCGGTGAGGCCGCACCACCGCAACGCGACCCGCGGTGGGGACGATGCCGAGACGACCAGACCTCCCCACGCGCCGACGGACTCTGCTGGCAGGACTACGCCCCCGAACCACCCGCCGAGCAGACCGAGGACGCACCGATCATCCCCGCCGTGCAGGCCACCGACGTGGCCCGCTTCGCACCCGCCACCCCCGCCATCGGCACCGAACCCGACGGCGTCGCCGTCGTCGGCATGCCCATGAACGTCCTCATCACCGCCACCACCCACACCGCCACCGGCACCCTGTTCAACCTGCCCGTGTCCGTGCAGTTCACCCCCGTCCAGGCACACATCGACTACGGCGACGGCACCACCAAGACCGTCCCCCTCGGCAGCGGCACCTGGGAACAACTCGGACAACCCGACTTCACCCCCACCGACACCAGCCACGCCTACAGCGCCCGCGGGCACTACCCCGTCACCGCCACCGTCCTGTCCGAAGCCGTCGTCGACTTCGGACCCTGGGGCACCCGACCCGTCCAAGGCCTCGTCGCCTCGCCGCCCGCATCCCGCACCATCCAGGCCGTCACCGCCCACACCGGCCTCGTGAAGTACACCTGCCACGAGAACCCCACCGGCCCCGGCTGCTGACCCCCGCGAGCTTGCGGTGGTCGCTTCATCTCCGCGGCCTCCGGCCGCTCCGTTCAGCAACCGATCGGCGCCACCCCACGGTTGCTGAACGAAGGGAGCGTCAGCGAACGAAGATGAAGCGACCACAGCAACCCTCCTCCGGCCCGCACACCGGCCGCGCGGTCCTGTGGATAACGGCCCGAACACCCCGCCCCTCAGATCCGGCAGTCCGGGGAACAAGAAAACCCCCGCCGGAGCGGGGGTTTTCTCAAAGCTGGGGTACCTGGACTCGAACCAAGAACAACTGAGAGCCGCCTGGCCCGCCCGGGCAAAGCCCCGAATCGATGGAGTTCCCCGTAATTTCAGGGATCTCATGGGGTCGAGCCTACCGCCGGCTACCGACAGCTACGCAGTGATTCGTGCTGATTCGCGCCTCCCGGGAGGGTTTCTGGTCACCAATCTGGTCACCGGTTCTCTCCGTCGTCGAGCCTCTGGACGGGCACGAACTCGGCGAGCGGTTGGGGATCTCTGGTGACGTCGTACTGACGCAGCAAGGCGATGTATCGTCGCTTGTCGATGTCCCAGTCGTACGTCTCTGCGATCGCCTCCGCGTCTTGCGCGGCGAGGAACACCAGGTCGGCGAGCAGGCGCGTCGTTCGCCCGTTCCCGTCGACGAAGCCGTGGATGCGGACGGACTCGGCATGTACGGCGATGCCGAGTTCGCGTGCTGTCCAGTCGTCGGTGCGCTCCCAGCGGTACCGGATATTGTCGAGCGATCCGCGGAGCTCGACGGCGATGCGCTCGGGTTCGACGCCGATGTTGAGATCACGCGTTCGGTACCGACCTGCCCACGTCCACAAGTCTCCGTAGAGCTTCTGATGCAGGTCACGGAGGAACGCGTCCGTGAGGATGTCGGTGAGCACGAGTCGCCCGTCGGCGATGTCGTCGAGCAACGCGATGCTGACGTCATCGCTGATCGCCTGCTCAGCTTCGTAGAGGTCGATCTTCTTCGGCTCATCGCCGAAGATCTCACGAGCCTGTGGGGTGAGGGCGTCTGCTTCTTCCGGGTCCAACGGCGTCTCGCCGTATCCGGGCCCGACACCCATCAAATGCGCTGCTTGCGCGCGGCGAGGAAGCGCTCGACCCGCTCAGAACGAGTAACACCGACCGGCACCGACCTGTTCTCCAACGCCGCCGACGCCCGCGTGGAACGCAGAGCGGCACGATTAAGCGCCTCACGAGTGACATCCTTGCGCTTCATATGCTCACCTCCGGCAGCTAGGGCTCTGCTTCATTCTATCGTGCCGGCTCCCTTCTGGCGGGGTGCGGTGCGCTCCCCGCCAGGCGCTTCCCTGACCAGCAGTTGGGCGGACGCCGACGTGCTCCGTGAGAATTGATCGCGATGGCGCATCCCGAAGTGATGTGCCCGAAGGTCGGGAGAAGGAAGATGGCATCCGAGAAGTTCGAGGCACCGGATCTTCAGAAGTTCATCGCCTCGCTGAGGCCCGACGCCGATCATCTGGACGATCTCTGGCGTCGTCCCGAGCCGCAGCTCCTCCCCATCCCCGCTACGGTGCGGGGCTTCCGTATCCGTATCGACCTGCAGCGCACGAAGCCGCCGGTGTGGCGACGCATCGAGGTTCCCGGCGACATCCTCCTCCCGCGGCTGCACGAGGTGATCCAAGCGGCGATGGGATGGACCGACAGCCACCTGCACCGCTTCCGCACGAGCAATGACCGCAACGCTCCCGAGTTCCTCACCCAGTTCGACCTCGACGAGGGCGACGAGGGGATGCTCGAAGACGATGTGCGCCTCGACCAGGTCATCGCTGATGAGGGCGACCGGCTCTGGTATGACTACGACTTCGGCGATGGCTGGGCGCATATCCTGCGCGTCGAGAAGGTGCTCGACAGCACTCGCCCGGTCCCGGTATGCGTCGGCGGGAAGCTCGCCTGCCCACCAGAGGACTGCGGCGGCGTCTGGGGCTACAGCGAACTCGCCGATTGGGTGCGCAACGACTACGACGACGCACTCAGACCCGAGGTGTTCGACAGCGCCGAGGAAGGACGCGCCTGGCTGCCCGACGGCTGGCACCCCGATGTCTTCGATATCGATGAGACGAACGAACTGATCGCCGCAGCCACCGCGGAGCCGATCCCGGTCGTCGAGGAACTCGAATCTCTGCTCGAACTGGCGCAAAACCGCGGCGCACGCGGCCTGCGCAACGCGCTCGCGCATCCCTCTGCTTCCGGCGCGACCGATGTCAGCACCGACGATGCTGCTGATCTCACCGAGCCGTTCCGAGTGCTCCTCGACGTCGTCGGAGACGGCGTGACGCTCACCGGCGCCGGCTATCTGAAACCCGCCGTCGTCGAGCAGATAGCACATCGCACAGGCATCACCGAATGGTGGATCGGCAAGGCCAACCGCGAAGACCTCACCTGGCCCGTCGCGGACCTGCGCGCCACGGCGCGAGCACTGGGGCTCGTGTCGGTGCGCAAAGGCCGCATTGCTCCGACTCAGGCCATCGCAAGACGTAGAGATGACCCGCACGCGATCCTGAGGCACATCACCGGCCGGCTCCCGCTCGGAACAACCCCTGCAGAGCGGCACGCCGGATGGATGGCACTCGCCGTCGTCGCGAACGAGACACCCGCGGAACTGTGGGAAGCGAGCATCAGCGAGCTCCTCTTCGACCTCGGCTGGCGCGACCGTGAGGACCCCTACCGTGTTCCCTCCCCCGACAGCCTCACGCTCGATACACTCAACCTGCTCGCGGGCACGATCCGCGCGAGCTGGAGGCCTAAGGGCGTGAACGCCGCCGTCGCAGCCATCGCCCGGTGCGTCATACGGGCTTGATCGTGTGGTCACCGGATCGGCTGCGGCTGAGCCCGACGAAAGCCGTCACAGGTCGGTCGTACCTGTAGTGGATTCTGTCGGCTCGGACGGCGTGACGGGTGCCGTGCGCCAGCTCCGTTCGGCGGGGCTCCAGATGGCTTTGCCGTCGAGCGCGTCCAGCACCGGGTCGACGAAGACAGCAGCGGCAGCAACGGCGTCGGAGAACCGCTCGGGCAGATTCGCGCCCGCCTCGCCAAGCCCCTTCCGGTAAGCGACATAGGTCGAGTTGCGCAACACTGCGAGCCCCTCGGCGGCTTGCGCCAGAGGGATCAACGTGGTCCCGCGGAAAGTTGCGGTCGCCGTGAGCGCGTCGCGCAGTTCCCCGCACTGGAGAGCCTGTGCGCCGGTCAAGAGATGGATGTCAGCGAAGTCACGCACGCGCGTATTCGCTCGTCCCAGTTCGATCGCGGTGACGAGTTTCTCTGCGAGTACCGTCTCGATCGGGTAGCCCAGGATGCGGATCGGCGGCGCGTCCGGCCGCAGCGACGGCAGCTCGACGGTTTGTGGGGCCGGCGTGACGGGATCGCCGAAGTTGATGTCGAGCCGCAGCTTGACCTGCGCTGTCGCGAGCCGTGCCGTCATCGTCACCCGCACGCCGGAATACCGCGCGTCATCACGAATCACCGCAGTGGTGGCCGTGTCGGGCAGGAACTCCACGCCGTCGTCTGGGTCTTCGATCGCGGCGATGTCAGCGACGCGGCGAGCGACGGTCTCTTCGTCGGAGGCCATGTTGCGCGCGAGGGCGTCGGCGTCGACCGTGGGACGGCGGGTGCCGAACGATGCCAGCAACATCCCGCCCTTCAAGATGAAGTCCTCGGCGTACGGTGAGCGCGACATCCGCGACAGCCAGCGCTCGACGATGTACATCGTGAGCAGTTCCTGCGTGCCGCGGTTCTGGCGGCGAGCCTGGTTTTGCAGGTCGAGGTATGCGCGCCCTGCGGCGCTCTCTCGCGTGGGGCGACTCATCGGGCACTCGCAACATCGAGCGCGGCACGCATCGGCCCGAACGTCCCCAGCGCCTCCGCGTAGTCCAGCAGCAGTGCCGGCTTCGAGTCCGGTGCTGCCAGATATCGGTGAAGCGCGGCGTGCGCGATCGGCTCGCCAAGGCGTTTCCGGAATCTCATGAGATCCACCACCGTCCTCGCCGCATCGTAGATGCGCACCGGTTCTCCCGGCCCCGCCTCGAACGCGGTCACACCGAGTTCGAACGTTGCTTCATCGAAGCGAAACACTGTCACGGGCGGGTAAGCGATCACCGGCGTATGCGACCGTTTGGGAACCGCGATCTGTACCGACGCCGGCATCTCATCCGTCAGTTCGTGGATTGCTGCCGCCGAGACGCAACACACGATCGCGCGAGGAGCGCGGTGCGCCACTGCGATCATGTCGGGGTACGACGCCGGGGGCGCGTCTGCTCGACGGAAGACCCCGCGCGAGAGTTCGATGATCTGCCCGCCATCTCTCCAGGCATACAGATCTCGCGGATGCACACCGTGCGCCCGCGAGGTCTCCGTCGTGAACGTCGACGGGAGCGACTCGTCCACCTCCTTCATGGATACAATCCTCGCACAGCCCACTCAAGCGTGTGCGGTTTTTATCCGCCCCTGGTCACGCGTTCTTCTTGCGCTGGTCAACAGTTCTGCTCTGGCTTCTGCGAAAGCTCCGAAGAGGAGTGCGTCGCGGATCGACCCGCTGAGCCTGTCGAAGATCTCGGCCTCAGCCATCTCCCACCGTGAGGTCGCCGCCGCGGGGACGTCGGTCATTCGGTTGCCTCGCTCCCGGATGCCACCTCGACGACCTGTTCCTCCGCAGAGACTTCTTCGGCGCCTTCGCTGGCGACTGGGAGCCACTCCAGAGAGGTACCAGCGAATCGCTTCGAGTCAGCCAGAGCACGGCTGATCGTTGTCTTACCGGAGCCGTTGGGCCCGAAAAAGAAGTTCACCGGCTTGAGCGGGCCGATGTCTGCACCGGAGGCCGGGTCAAACGCGGGGGCGCCGCGCAACCGAAGGTACTGGAGCATCGTTGCGCCGACCTATGCCTTCGAACCTGAGGGTTTGTTGTCGGCGCGCGCGTCGATGACAACGATGGACTTCTCGCCGCGAAGCTCCAGCTCCTTCAGGACGGCGTCGACCTTCGCCACGTCCGCGTCCGTGTAGCAGACGATCATCTTGACCGATGTGCGCGTGCCGTTCGCCTTCTCGTAGACCTCGACCTGGTTCTGGAGGTTGCGCTTCAGTTGGCTGTTGCTGGCGAGCTTGATCTCGATCAGCGACTTGTCGACGGCCCCCTTGCTCACCTTGAAGTCCACAGGACCGCGCCCGTTGTTGACCTCACGATTCACGTCGAACTCGCTACCGAAGAAGATGAGGCCGAAGAAGAGTTGGACCTCCTTCTCCGTAGCGAGAGGGCGTTCCTGGCCCGGCTTGTTAATGAGCCGGTAGCCGTCCCCTCGAACAGGCGCAAGGCTTCGGTGAGAAGGTACGCGGCGCCTCCCGCGCGACCGGCGAGCCGCATGACTCACGTCCCAAGGATCGTGTCGAGGATGTCGGCGGTGACGACATCAACTTGCTCAGCGGTGATGACGTAGCTGTTGCGGGTGACCATCTCGTTCGCGTGTCCGAGCAGTCGTGACGCGATCGTGAGTCCGGCCGCGCGCTCCACGAGCGTCGCGGTGGTGCGCCGGTAGATGTGCGTCGAGTACTCCTCCACCTCGACACCGAGGCGCACGAGCTCATCGCGGTTATCGTCGATGAACGATCGCAACAGCCGCTCGTAGTTGGACACGCTCATCGGCTTGCCGGTCTTCGTCGGGAACAGCAGCGCCTCCGGTCCTTTCTCCGCAAGCGCGAGCCGGCGTCGCACCGCGTCGGCCGCAAGAGCAGGGAGCGCGATGCGACGGCGTTGGCGAGTGCGCTTCGGGGCATTCTTCCGCTGGACGCCCTGCGCTTTGTTCTGGATCACGGTGCCGTCGATCAGGATCGTCGGCGCGGCGGTGGTCATGTCCACGTCGCAGCGGCGCAGGCCGATGCACTCCCCCACGCGGGCGGAGGTGCCGAGCATGATGTCCATGCCGTCCACGAGCGCCCGCCAGTTCGGGCGCGGCCCCATACCCTCCGTCTCGCGCCAGTGCGTCATGAGATCGCGGATCGCCTCGATCTGCTGCGGAGTGAGCATCGCGGTCTTCTTCTCCGGCGTCGGCAGCCGCGTGACGTCGCGCACCGGGTTCGTCGGAATCGCGTCGTCGCGCACGGCGAACCCGCAGATAAGCGACAGCACCGAGCGCGCCTTCCGCGCCGACGACACACCCCGGTCGGCGAGAAGATTCTGGATGATCCGATCGCAGCGGCCGACCGTGAGCGCCTCCAGCGTGACGCCGCCACAGACGGGGATGAGCGTGAGACGGACGGTGGTCTCGTAGTTCTCGTATGTCGACCACGACAGCGTGCCGTTCTCGGCGCGCACCTTCACCGTCGGCAGCCATGCCTCCGCCGCCTCCGCGATGGTCGATCCGGCGGTGACGATGGCCTTCGTGTGCGTCGTCAGCGTCTTCGCGCGTGACACCAGCTCCTCGCGGGCTGCATCCTCGGTGGGGCCTTCGGCGCGGAGCTGCACCAGCTCGCCGGAGTCGCTGCGCATCCGGGCGCGTGCGCGCCATTTGCCGTTCGCGAGCTGCGTCACCTGCACCTGACCGACCTCGCCCGCGGCGATCTTCGGCCTAGCCATGACGCTGCTCCCGCGCCCAGGCGAGTACGTCGTCACGGTCGTACTTCACGTGTCGGCCGAGCTTCAGCCATGGCGGCCCAGACCTCGTGAGCCGCCAGCCTTCGAGCGTGCGCTCGGGCACGCCCAGCAGTAGGGCGACCTCCGCCTGGGTCAGGAACGCGGGCTCGACCTCGATGCGTGCATGAGCTTCCATGCCAGACAGGTGCGGAGCGCGTACCCACACGAACGAGCGGGGGCGAGTGCGTACCTCATCAGCAGAGACGAGGGCGATACGCGCCTCTCGGGGGTTTCTGGTCACCAATCTGGTCACCAGACGCCAGATCGTGCCACTCGACGGAGTGAGGAGGGAGCCGGACTTCCTAGAGAACTCTAGCGATTCGTTGCTGGGGTACCTGGACTCGAACCAAGAACAACTGAACCAGAATCAGCCGTGTTGCCAATTACACCATACCCCAAGGGCCGCGCGGCATGAGCCGCAACGACTGTCTAGCTTACCGCACGCGGTGAGGGCGGCCAAACCGGGCGCCCGCCGCGCGTGTCAGCACGCGCGCAGGGTCAGCCCAGCCCGAGCCACCCGAGCCCGGTCAGCCCGCGAGCCGAGCCAGCAGCCCGCGCAGGCGCGCGAGCGACTGCTCGCGGCCGAGCAGCTCCATGGACTCGAACAGCGGCGGCGACACCCGGCGGCCGGTGATGGCCACGCGCGGCGGGCCGTACGCGACGCGCGGCTTGAGGCCGAACCCGTCGATGAGCGCGCCGGACAGCGCGGCCTGGATCCCGTCCGCGGCGAAGCCGGCCTCCGGCATCCCCTCGAGCGCGTCCACGCAGGCGCGCAGCACGTCGGCGGCGTTCGCGGGCAGCGACGCGAGGGCGTCGTCGTCGTAGGTCACCTCGTCGGCGAACAGGAACCCGATCATGCCGGGGGCCTCGCCGAGCAGGGGCAGCCGCTCCTGGATCAGCGGCGCGGCGGCCACGATGAGCTCCGTCTCGCGCTCGGTGAGCTCCTCGCCCACGACCCCGGCCGCGAACAGGTACGGCGTGATGCGCCGCGCGAAGTCCTCAGGCGCGAGCATGCGGATGTGGTCGCCGTTGATCGACTCGGCCTTCTTCTGGTCGAAGCGGGCCGGGTTGGGGTTCACATCGGCGATGTCGAACGCGGCGACGAACTCGTCGAGCGAGAACACGTCGCGGTCCGGCCCGATCGACCAGCCGAGCAGCGCGAGGTAGTTCAGCAGGCCCTCGGGGATGAACCCCTTCTCGCGCTGCAGGAACAGGTCGGCGCGCGGGTCGCGCTTCGACAGCTTCTTCGTGCCGTCGCCCAGCACGAGCGGCATGTGGCCGAAGCGCGGGATGAAGTCGGTCACGCCGGCGTCGATGAGCGCCTGGTAGAGCACGATCTGGCGCCCGGTGGAGGGCATGAGGTCCTCACCGCGCAGCACGTGGGTGATGCCCATGAGCGCGTCGTCGACCGGGTTCACGAACGTGTAGAGCGGGATCCCGTTGGGGCGCACGATGACGTAGTCGGGGAACGATCCGGCGGGGAAGGTCACCTCGCCGCGGATCAGGTCCACGTACGTGATGTCCTCGTCCGGCACCTTGAGGCGCAGCGCGGGCTGGCGCCCCTCGGCCCGGAACGCGGCCTTCTGCTCCTCGGTCAGGTCGCGGTCGAAGTTGTCGTAGCCCTGCTGCTTGGGGCGGCCGTTCGCCTCGTTGCGGGCGTCGATCTCCTCGGCCGTCGAGAAGCTCTCGTACACGAGCCCCGCGTCCATGAGCTTCTGCAGCACCTCGCGGTGCTGGTCGTGTCGCTCCGACTGGCGGTACGGCGCGTGGGGGCCGCCCACCTCGACGCCCTCGTCCCAGTCGATCCGCAGCCAGCGCAGCGCCTCGAGCAGCTGCTGGTAGCTCTCCTCGCTGTCGCGCGCGGCGTCGGTGTCCTCGATCCGGAACACGAGCTTGCCGCCGTGGTGGCGCGCGTAGCCCCAGTTGAACAGCGCGGTGCGGATGAGGCCGACGTGCGGCAGGCCGGTGGGCGACGGGCAGAAGCGCACGCGCACATCGGCGCCCGTCGCGGTCGTGGTGCGGGGATCGGGAGTAGCCATCCCGACCAGCTTAGTTCGGATGGCCGGTGAAAAGAGGGTCCGACGGCGCCGCGGGTCAGGGCACCTGGAACTCGCTGTCGCGCAGGTCGGTCACGAGCATGTGCCCCGGCGCGTGCGTGATGGCCAGCTCGGGCCGCACCTGCATCACCGCGGCCTGCGGCGTCACGCCGCACGCCCAGAACACGGGGATCGTCCCCTCGGCGATGTCGACGGCCTCGCCGAAGTCCGGGCGCGCGAGATCGGCGATCCCGATCGCGGCCGGGTCGCCCACGTGCACGGGCGCACCGTGCACCGCCGGGTAGCGCGACGTGATGCGCACCGCGTCGGCCACGCGCGCGGCGGGGATCGGGCGCATCGACACGACGACGGGGCCCTCGAAGCGGCCCGCCCGCTCGGTCGGGATGGTCGTGCGGTACGCATAGCCGACCGACCAGCCCGCGGTGGGCGTGGCGAGCCCGGCACGGAAGCGCTCGCGCGACGCGGCGGGCGGGAGGATCGAGACGTCGTCGGCGGTGAGGGACATGCCTCGAGGCTAATGCGTCAGCGCGCGCGGCCCGCCGGTGCCAGCAGCACGATGGCCGCCACGACGACGAGGGCGACGAGCGCGAGCCCGCCGTAGCCGATGAGCGACAGGATGCCGCCGGCGGCGATCGCGCCGACCGATCCGACCAGGCTCATGGCCAGGTCGGATCGACCCTGCCGGCGGGTGCGCAGCGGCGGCGCCGTCGCCTCGGCGAGCAGCGCCGAGCCCGCGACCGTCGACGCGCTCCAGCCCAGCCCCAGCAGCACGAGGGCGACCGTCACGAGCGCCTGGTCGTCCTGCCCGAACGAGGCCAGCAGCAGCGACGCGACGAGGATCGCCTGACCGCCGAGGATCGTCGGCACGCGACCCAGGCGATCCGCGAGGATGCCGAAGACCGGCGAGAGCGCGTACATGCCCGCCACGTGCAGGCTGATCGTGAGGCCGACGATCTGCAGCGAGGCGCCGTGATGCTCCAGGTGAACGGGGGTCATCGACATCACGGCCGCCATGACGCCGTGCGAGCCCGCGACCGCGAAGATCGCGTAGCGGGCGACGCGCGGGCGGTCGGGGTGCTCCGCGAGGGTCGCGGGGCGCGCGGCGTCGCGCTCGCGGGCCAGCAGCAGCGGATCGGGCCGCAGCGCCACGAGGTACAACGCGACGACGAGCGCCTGCGCCACCACGGAGAAGAGGAAGGGGCCGGTGAGCTCCGGCATGCCGATCCGCTGCCCGATCCACTCCCCCGCGCCCAGCAGGTTCGGCCCCGCCACGGACCCGACCGTCGTGGCCCATACGACGAGCGACAGGTCGCGACCGCGCGTGGCGTCGGCGGCGAGGTCGGTCGCGGCGAAGCGCGACTGCAGGTTCACCGTCTGCCCCGCGCCCGTCAGCGCGAAGCCGAGGAGCAGGAGCGGGAACCAGCGCAGGCCCGTCGCCACGATCACGACGAGCACGCCGACGAGCGCGAGCGCCATGCCCGTGGTGAGGGCGATGCGGCGGCCGCGCGACGCGGCGGACCGCGCGAGCGGAATCGCGAGCAGTGCGGAGCCGAGCGTGCTCGAGGCGACGGCGAGGCCCGAGAAGCCCTCGGAGCCCGAGATGTCTGCCGCCAGGAGCGCGCCGAGCGACACCGTCGATCCGAACGCGAGCCCGCCGAGGATCTGCCCGCCGGCGAGCGTCGCGACGGTCCGCCGCTGGATGCGCGCCAGGTCGGCGTCGCTCGGCATCAGCCCGCGTCGCGCCCGACGTTGCGGAGGATGCCGATGCCCGGCACCTCGACCTCGATCGTGTCGCCGGCCTGGAACGGGCCGACGCCCTCCGGCGTGCCGGTGAGGATGACGTCGCCGGGCAGCAGCGTGAACGCCGCCGAGATGTACTCGATGAGGAACGGGATGTCGAAGACCATGTCCGCGAACGCGCCCCGCTGCCGCTCCTCGCCGTTCACGCGCGTGATGACCTCGCCCGAGGCCAGGTCGACGTCGGTCTCGATGGCCGGCCCGAGCGGGCAGAACGTGTCGAAGCCCTTCGCACGCGCCCACTGCCCGTCGGAGTTCTGCAGGTCGCGCGCCGTGACGTCGTTGGCCACGGTGTAGCCGAAGACGTAGTCCATCGCGTTCGCGGCCGGCACGTTCTTGGCGATGCGCCCGATCACCACGGCCAGCTCGCCCTCCCACTGCGTGTCGCTCGACTGCGGCGGGCGCACGATGGCGTCGCCGGGTCCGACGACGCTCGTGTTCGGCTTGAGGAAGATGAGCGGCGTGGTCGGCACGTCGTTGCCGAGCTCGGCGGCGTGCGCGCGGTAGTTGCGCCCCACGCACACGATCTTCGAGCGCGGGATGACGGGCGCCAGCAGCGCGACGTCGCCGAGCGGCACGCGCTCGCCCGTCGTCTCGAACCCGGCGAACATCGGGTCGCCCGCGAGCACGACCAGTTCGCCCTCGTCGAGGATCCCGTAGCGGATGGCGTCGTTGTGGCTGAATCGCGCGATCTTCACCCGGCCAGCCTAGCCAGACCCGCGCTCAGTCGAGCTTGTACAGCCAGCCGCGGGTGTCCTCGCGGCGCCCGTACTGGATGTCCGTGAGCTCCTCGCGCAGCGACAGGCCCAGCGATCCGATCGGCTGCGCGTCCTCGAAGCCCGCGCCCTTGAGCGCGCCGATCGGGGTGACGACCGCCGCGGTGCCGCACGCGAACACCTCGACGATCTCGCCCGAGGCGACGCCCTCGCGCCACTCGGCGAGCGAGACCGCGCGGCGCTCGACGGCGTGGCCGCGGTCGGCCGCGAGCTGCAGGATCGAGTTGCGGGTGACGCCGTCGAGGATGCTCTCGGACTCCGGCGTCACGAGGGTGCCGTCCTTCTTCACGAACACGACGTTCATGCCACCGAGCTCCTCGATGTTGCCGTCCGCGTCGAGGAACACCACCTGGTCGCAGCCCTGCTGGTACGCCTCCGCCTGCGGCAGCAGGCTCGCGGCGTAGTTGCCGCCGGTCTTGGCCGCCCCGGTGCCGCCGCGCGCCGCGCGGGCGAAGTTCTCGCTGAGCCAGATGCGCACGGGCGTCACGCCGCCCGAGAAGTACGATCCGGCGGGGCTGCCGATCACGTAGAACGCGTACTTCTTCGCAGGCCGCACGCCGAGGAAGGCCTCCTTGGCGAACATGAAGGGGCGCAGGTACAGCGTCTGGTCCGGCCCGCTCGGCACCCAGGCGCCGTCGACCGCGATGAGCTCCCGCAGCGCCTGCAGGAAGTGCTCCTCGGGCAGCTCGGGCATCGACAGGCGCCGGGCGCTGCGGTTGAACCGCCGCGCGTTCTGCTCGGGACGGAAGGTGTAGATCCCACCGTCGGCGTGCCGGTACGCCTTCAGTCCCTCGAAGATCTCCTGCGCGTAGTGCAGCACCGCGGCGGCCGGATCGAGCGGGATGGGGCCGTAGGGCTGCACGCGCGGGCGGTGCCAGCCGCCCTTCTCCGACCAGCAGATGTCGACCATGTGGTCGGTGAAGACGGTGCCGAAGCCCGGATCGGCGAGCAGCGCCTCGCGCTCGGCGGGGCTCTTCGCGGCGAGGTTCTTCGTGACCGCGAACGGAAGCGGTTCCGTGGTGGTGGCTGCGGTGGTCATGTCGGTCCTGTCTGCGTGTGTGCCGGTGGGCGCCGGATCGGAATCGGGTGTCGCGGATCGGAATCCGGCGACCGTGGATCCGCGGGATCCGGCGTCAGTGGAAGATTACGCCTGCAGCCGCGCGGCGATCGCGTCGCCGATCTGCGTGGTGCTGCGCGGCTCCCCCGTGCGGGCGGCGATGTCGCTCTCGATCGCGCGGGTGACGCGCTCGGCCTCGGCGCGCAGGCCGAGGTGATCGAGCAGCAGCGCGACCGATCCGATCGCGGCCGTGGGGTCGGCCGTGCCGGTGCCGGCGATGTCGGGCGCCGATCCGTGCACGGGCTCGAACATCGAGGGGAAGGCGCCTTCGGGGTTGATGTTGCCCGAGGCTGCCAGGCCGATGCCGCCGGTGATGGCGCCGGCCAGGTCCGTGAGGATGTCGCCGAAGAGGTTGTCGGTGACGATCACGTCGAATCTACTCGGTCGATCCACCAGGTGGATGGTCGCCGCGTCGATGTGCATGTAGTCGACCTCGACGTCCGGGTGCTCCGCACCGACCTCGGTGACGACGCGGTTCCACAGCCGCCCGGCGTTGACGAGAACGTTCGTCTTGTGCACGAGCGTGAGGCGCTTCGCGCGCCGCTCGGCCAGCGCGAACGCGTAGCGGACGACGCGCTCGACGCCGAAGGCCGTGTTGACGCCGAGCTCGTTCGCGATCTCGTGTGGGGTGCCGGGCCGCAGCACGCCGCCGTTGCCGACGTACGCGCCCTCCGTGCCCTCGCGCACGATGACGAAGTCCACCTCGCCCGGATCCGCCAGCGGCCCCGGCACGCTCGGGTACAGGCGCGACGGGCGCAGGTTGACGTAGTGGTCGAGCGCGAAGCGCAGCTTCAGCAGCAGGCCGCGCTCGATGCTCGCGTCCTTCAGGCGCAGATCGTTCGGCACGCCGCCCACGGCACCGAGCAGGATCGCGTCGTGCGCGGCGATAGCCGAGAGGTCCTCGTCCGTGAGCACGTCGCCGGTGGCGAGGTAGCGATCCGCGCCCAGCGAGAACTCGGTGCGCGCGAACGTCGTGTCGGTGCCGGCGGTGGCCGCCTCGAGCACCTTCACGGCCTCGGTCGTGACCTCCGGCCCGATCCCGTCGCCCGGGATCACCGCGAGCCTGATGGTGCGCGACACGATCAGTCCTCGACGATCTCGATCTGGCGGACGATCGTCGCGCCGATCGCCTCGCCGATCTCGGCGAGGAGGTCGTCGGGCACGCGGGCGTTGACGGTGACGATCGACAGCGCCTGGCCGTCGATGGCCTGCGCCACCTGCATGCCCTCGATGTTGATGCCGGCGTCGCCGAACACCTTGCCGTAGATCGCGACGATGCCGGGCCGGTCGTCGTAGCGCATCACGACGTGGTGGGCGGCGATCGGCACCTCGATCTCGTAGCCGTTGATGCCCACGATCTTCTGCACCATGCGCGTGCCGGCCAGTGTGCCGGCCACGCTCAGCGTCGTGCCGTCCGAGAGCGTGCCGCGCAGGATCGTGATGTTGCGGTACTCCGGGCTCTCCTTCTCGACGATCATGCGCGTCTCGATGCCGCGCTGCTCGGCGAAGACGGGGGCGTTGACGTACGAGACGGTCTCGCTCACGACGTTCGCGAGGATGCCCTTGAGCGCCGCGAGGCGGTACACGCTGACGTCGTAGTCGGCCAGCTCGCCGCGCACCTCGATCTCGAGGTGCTGCAGCGCGCCGTGCGCGAGGCCGCTGAAGACCTGGCCCAGCTTCTCGACGAGCGCGATGCCGGGGCGCACGAACGGGTCGATCACGCCGCCGGCGACGTTCACGGCGTCGGGCACGAGGTCGCCCTCGAGGGCGAGCTTGACGGAGCGGGCGACGGACACGCCCGCCTTCTCCTGCGCCTCGTCGGTGGAGGCGCCGAGGTGCGGCGTGGCCACGACGTTCGGCAGCCCCGTGAGGCGCGTGTCGGCGGGCGGCTCGCTCGTGAAGACGTCGAGGCCGGCGCCGGCGATCTCGCCGTTCGTGAGCGCCTCGTGCAGCGCGTCCTCGTCGATCAGGCCGCCGCGGGCGACGTTCACGACGTACGCGGTCTTCTTCATGGCCTTGAGCTGCGCGGCGCCGATCATGCCGGTCGTCTCGGGGGTCTTCGGCATGTGGATCGTGAGGAAGTCGGCCTGCGCGACGAGCTCGTCGAGGCTCAGCAGCTCGACGCCCAGCTGCTGGGCGCGCGCGCTCGTGACGTAGGGGTCGTAGGCGACCACGCGCATCCCGAACGCCTGCATGCGCGCGGCGACGAGCGCGCCGATCCGGCCGAGGCCGACGACGCCGAGCGTCTTCTCGAACAGCTCGGTGCCGGTGAAGCTGCTGCGCTTCCACTCCCCCGCGGCGATCGACGCGCGCGCGGCCGGGATGTGGCGGGCGAGGCTGAGGATGTGGCCGCACGTGAGCTCGGCGGCCGAGATGATGTTCGACGTCGGCGCGTTCACGACCATGACGCCGGCGGTGGTGGCCGCCTTGATGTCGACGTTGTCGAGTCCCACGCCCGCGCGGGCGATCACCTTGAGCTTGGGCGCCTGGGCGATCGCCTCGGCGTCCATCTTCGTGGCCGAGCGCACGAGCACGGCGTTGGCCTCGGCCAGCGCCTCGAAGAGCGCGGGGCGGTCGGTGCCGTCCACGGTGCGCACTTCGAAGTCGGGCCCGAGGGCCTCGATCGTGGCGGGCGAGAGCTGTTCGGCGAGGAGGACGACGGGCTTCGACACGGATGGATCCTTCGGTGCTTGTGCGGGCGCGCGGTGCGGGGGCGACGCGCCGCACGCCGTCGGGGCGCGGTCGCCTCCACCTTATCCGCCGCGCGAGGCCGCTCCGGCCCGGCGCGGGCGGGCCCGGCGGCTCAGCCGATCAGGCTGCTCGTGTTGACCGTCGTATATGCCACGACGTCGAGCCAGAACACCGCCACGATGCTCAGCCCGACGAGGAGCAGGATCGCCAGAGTGCGCAGTCCGCGCGTGCGTCCGATCGACACGGCGAGCGCGAAGAGCGCGATCGGCAGCGCGATCGCAAGCAGCCACACGATCCACCCCAGCGCGTTGAGCGACAGCCCGGCGGACGAGGTCGTCTGCACGCTCTGCACGAGCTGCGAGATCGCGCTCCACACGGCGTAGGCGTACAGCAGCGCGAACGCGCCGGCGATCGTGGCGACGATCCAGGTGGGCCGCCTCCCGGCGCTCGTCGACTCGGTCACTGCCCGATCACCCCCACCATCACGAACGGCCACGGCACGAGCACGACCACGCCCACGAGCAGCGCCGCGATGCGCAGCCACGCCGGGCGGCCGCGCGTGAGGAACCAGGCGCCTCCGAACCAGATCGCCGGGGCGAGGATGCCGAGCACCATGCTGCCGTGGAACATCGCGTCGGCCACGGCACCGGTCTGCACCTGGATCCACGCGCGCAGGCGCATCGCGCCCAGCAGCCAGCCGATGGTCCACAGCAGGTAGACGCCGCCGAGCACGCCGAGGGTGACGAGCGCGGCGTCGCCGAGGCGCTGCGGCGCGGGCTCGGACTCGGGCTCGGGCTCGGGCTCGTCCGTGGCGGTCTCGTCCGCCGGGCGCTGTTCCGGCTCCGGCTCGACGGCCGGCTCGGGCGCGGGCGGCGCGGCGGCCGGCTCCGGCGCGGCACCCGCGCGACCCGCCGTCGGCACCGCGGCGCCCGCGGGCGCCCCGGGATCGAGGGTCGGATCGTCCTCGTCGCCCGCCCACGAGAGCGCGTCGTCATCAGGTCGAGCCATACGCCACAGCGTAGCGATCACCGTCGCGCCGCGCCCGCGGGCGTAGCGTGAGCGGCATGAAGGTGCTCGGGGCGGTGCGCGCGTCGCGGCGCACGCCGGCGCTGCAGGCGGCCAAGGCGTTCCTCGCCACGATCGCGGCCTGGCTGCTGGCGAGCTGGCTGATCCAGGACGGCCCGCCCCCGGTGTTCGCCGCGATCGCGGCACTGCTCGTGGTGCAGCCGAGCCTGAACCAGTCGTACCTGAAGGGGATCGAGCGCAGCGCGGGCGTGATCGCGGGCGTCGTCGTCGCCTCGCTCGTGGGGCTCGCGCTCCCCGATCCGGCATGGGCGCTGCCGGTCGCCGTCGGCGCGGCGATCCTGCTGGCCTGGGCGCTGCGGATGACGGCGGGCACGTCGAATCAGGCGGGCATCAGCGCGCTGCTCGTGATCGCGCTCGGCACGGCCACGCCCTCGTACGCGTTCGACCGGGTCATCGAGACGGTGCTGGGCGCGGTCATCGGCTTCGTCGTGAACCTCGCGCTCGTGCCGCCCGTCGCGGTCGCGCCGGCGCGCGAGGCCATCGATCGGCTCGGCGAGGAGCTGGCGCGCTCGCTCGAGCGGCTGGCCGACGCGCTCGGCACGACGAACACGGCCGCAGAGCTCGAGTCGCTCATGGTGCAGGCGCGGCTGCTGCGCCCCATGCGCGATGCGGCGGAGGCGGCGCTCGACGCGGCCGACGAGTCCCTCACCCTCAACCCGCGCGCCCGGCGGCACCGCGAGGCCATCGCGGCGCAGCGCGCGCTGCTGGGCACCTTCACGTCGGTGATCCGGCAGACCGTCGGCATGACGCGGGCGTTCTACGACCACCACGACGACGAGATCGCGCGCGAGCCGGCCGTACCCGGCATCGCGGCGCAGCTGCGCGCGGCGGCCCACGACGTGCGTCTGCGCCTGCGTCGCTCCGCGCCCGGCGCACCCGAGACGACGACGCTGCCCGCGCTCACCTCGCCGCTCACAGCCGATCCGCCCACCGGACCGCACTGGATCCTCATCGGCTCGCTCCTCGAGGACCTGCGCCGCGTGCACGGCGAGCTCACGGAGCCGAGCGGCGAGGACCGGATGGAAGGATGACGGCATGACCCGGCTCATGCTCCTCGACACGGCCTCGCTGTACTTCCGCGCCTACTACGGCGTGCCCGACACGTTCCGCTCCCCCGACGGCACGGTCGTGAACGCCGTGCGCGGGCTGCTCGACATGGTCGCCAAGCTCGTGTCGACGTACGAGCCGACCCGGCTCGTGGCGTGCTGGGACGACGACTGGCGCCCGCAGTGGCGCGTGGATCTGATCCCCACGTACAAGACGCACCGCGTCGTGCAGGAGGTCGCCGGGGCCCCGGACGTCGAGGAGGTCCCCGATCCGCTCGAGGCGCAGGTGCCGATCATCCGCGAGGCGCTCGCCGCTCTCGGCGTCGCGGTGGTCGGGGCGGCGCAGCACGAGGCCGACGACGTGATCGGCACGCTCGCCACGCGCGAGCCCGGCCGCGTCGACGTCGTCACGGGCGACCGCGACCTGTTCCAGCTCGTGGACGACGAGCGCGACGTGCGCGTGATCTACACCGCGCGGGGCATGAGCAGCCTCGAGGTGGTCACCGACGAGGTCGTGCGCGCCAAGTACGGCGTGCACGCGGCGCAGTACGCCGACTACGCCACGCTGCGCGGCGACCCCTCCGACGGCCTCCCCGGCGTGAAGGGCGTGGGCGAGAAGACGGCCGCGACCCTGCTGGCGGCGCACGGCGATCTCGCGGGCATCCGGGCGGCGGCCGAGGCCGGCGAGGGGATGTCGGCGGGCGTGCGCGCCAAGCTCGCCGCCGCGGCGGACTACCTCGACGTCGCCCCACGCGTCGTGGCCGTGGCGCGCGACCTCGAGCTGGAGCCCTTCGACGACACGCTCGGCGGCTTCGGCGCCGAGGCCGCCCGGGCGTTCGCCGCCCGCTGGGGCGTGTCGACCTCGATGGAACGCGCCATCGCGGCGATCACCGCGATCGCGGACTGAGCGGACCGGCGGGCCGGACAGTGCGCCTCAGCGCCGCTGCGCCCCGATGACGGCGCACGTCAGCAGCACGGCGAAGCCGACGCCGAGCGCCAGGCTGAAGCCCAGCGAGGCGGTCCAGCCGCCCGTGGCGTCGTGGAGCGCGCCGGCGATCGGGGCGCCGACGGTGCCGAACACGTAGGCCAGCCCCTGCACGAGGGCCGATCCCGTCGCCGCCTCGGCGTCGGTGCGCACCACGCGCATGAGCACCGTGAAGATCACGACGAAGCCGCCCGCGTGCGCGATCGATCCGACCGCCGCCCACAGCGCCAGCAGCTGCGGCGCGGCGAGCATGCCCGCGGAGACGATGATCCAGCATGCGCTCACGACGGCGGCCGGCACCATGAGCGGCAGGTACCGCGCGAGCACGGGCACGACGAACGCGCCGACGATCGCGCCGCCCTGGAAGATCGAGGCGAGCGCGCCCGCCGCCGTCGGGTCGGCGCCGTTGAGATCGGCGGCCATGGCGGGCAGCCAGGTCGAGAGCGCGTAGTAGGCGGCGGACTGGCACGCGAACGTGCCGGTCAGCAGCCACACCACGGGGTGCCGCACCGCGCGGCCCCTTCCGGTGAGCACGGGCACGGGGCCGGTCATGGCCAGCGCCTCCGCCGCCGCTCCCGCCGCGCCCGTCGCCCCGGAGTAGCGCTCGGCCCACGTGGCGCCGGTCACGCGGTCGCGCCGCAGGTGCACGACCCACAGCACGATCCCCACCACCGAGAGCAGGCTCCACGACAGCAGTGCAAGGGGCCAGCCGGTCAGCTGCGCAAGCGGTGCGGTGCCGAGCGTGGCGAAGAGCGACCCGACGTTGAGCATGGCGGTGTACGCCGCCGTGACGGTCGCGACGTGGCGCTCGGGCACGTCGCGGCGGATGATGACGGGGATGACGACGTTGCCGATCGTGATCGCCGCGCCGGCGACGATCATGCCGGCGATCATCCAGCCGTACGAGGGCACGGATCGCACGAGCGTGCCGGCGATGACGCCGGCGAGGCAGATGAGCAGCGCCAGCTCCGGCCCCGCGCGGCGGATGACGAGGGCCGCGGCGGGCGTGACGACGGCGAACATCAGCACGGCGCTCGTCATGATGAGCGACGCGCCGGCGGCGTCCAGGCCCAGCTGCCGCTCGATCTCGCGCAGCACGGGAGAGACGGCCAGCACGGGCGCCCGCAGGCTCAGTGCGGCCACGAGCACGCCCGCGACGACGAGCCACGGGAAGGCCCGCCTCGGAAGGGAGGCGGGCGAGGACATCACCCGGCCAGTCTACGTCCGCGCCGCCGGAGGCCCCGGGCGGCGGCCCGGGCGCCAGGACGCGGCGCCACGATGCGCGTCAGGACGCGGCGACCTCGCGCGTGGCCCGCACCCAGGCCTCGAGCTTGGCCTCGGCGCGCCCGTCGTCGATCGCGGCGGCCGCCTCGTCCCTGGCCTCGATCAGCCGCTGGATGAGGTTGCGCTGCGCCTGCGCGGGGTCCTGCGACAGGCGGTACGCGACGATGCCGGCGGCGGCGTTGAGCAGCACGATGTCGCGCACCGCCCCCTGCTCGCCGGCGAGCGTGCGGCGCAGCACGGCGGCGTTGTGCACCGGATCGCCGCCGCGGATGTCGTCGAGGGTGGCGGTGGGCATGCCGAGGTCGCGCGGGTGGATGTCGAACTCGTGCTGGTCGCCGTTGGAGATCTGCCAGATGCGGCTGTAGCCGGTGGTCGTCAGCTCGTCGAGGCCGTCCTCGCCGCGGAAGACAAGCGCGGTCGCGCCGCGCGTGCGGAAGACACCCGCGATGAGCGGCACGACGTCGGGGTTGGCGACGCCCACCGCATTCGCCTCGGCGCGCGCCGGGTTCACGAGCGGCCCGAGGAAGTTGAAGACCGTGGGCACGCCGAGCTCGCCGCGCACGGGACCGGCGTGCTTGAAGCCGGGGTGGAACGCGGCCGCCCACGCGAACGTGATGCCCGCGCGCTCGAGCACGCCGGCCACGGCCTCGGGCGACAGCGTCAGGTCGATGCCGAGCTGGCCGAGCACGTCGGACGAACCCGTCTTCGAGCTGACCGCGCGGTTGCCGTGCTTGACGACGGGGACGCCCGTGGCGGCGATGACGATCGAGGCGGTCGTCGAGACGTTGACCGTGCCGATCCGATCGCCGCCCGTGCCGACGATGTCGAGCACGTTCGGGTCGACGGGCAGCGGAACGGCCGCGTCGAGGATCGCGTCGCGGAAGCCGATGATCTCCTCGACCGACTCGCCCTTCGCGCGCAGCGCCGTGAGGAAGCCGCCGAGCTGCGCGGGCGTGGCCTCGCCGCGCATGACGCGTGTCATGGCCCACGTGGCCTCCGACACGCTGAGATCGGCGCCGGACAGGAGCGCGGTTAACACGTCGGGCCAGGTGGGTTCCGCCATGCTCCCGATCCTATCCACGGCCGATCGTCGGCGGTTTCCCGCCTGGTTCGCAGGCTTCTCTTAGGGCACCCTAACTTCGACGCGATGTCGAAGCTGCCTGGACCATGCCCGCGCATCGGCAATAATGGACGGGTGACGACCCCTGCGATGTATGCCCCGGCACCGAAAGTGAAGCGACCTGACCCGGTCGCGGTCGGCACGATTGTCTGGCTCGGCAGCGAAGTCATGTTCTTCGCCGGCCTCTTCGCGATCTACTTCACGCTTCGCAGCACCAGCCCGGAGCTGTGGGCGGATCGCACCGAGCTGCTCAACGTGCCGTTCGCCCTGGTCAACACGATCATCCTGGTGCTCTCCAGTGTGACGTGCCAGATGGGCGTGTTCGCCGCCGAGCGCGGGCAGCCGTACCGCGTCAAGGGCACCGGCTGGAAGTCGTGGGGCATGGTCGAGTGGTTCTGGCTCACCTTCATCCTCGGCGCGGTCTTCGTGTCGGGTCAGGTGTGGGAGTACGCGCAGCTCATCGCCGAGGGAATGCCGATCAGCGCCGACTCCTACGCGTCGGCCTTCTACATCACCACCGGCTTCCACGCCCTCCACGTCACGGGCGGCCTCGTCGCGTTCCTGCTCACCATCGGACGCGTCTACGCCGTCAAGAAGTTCCGGCGCAAGGAGGAGACGACCGCGATCGTCGTGTCGTACTACTGGCACTTCGTCGACGTCGTCTGGATCGCGCTGTTCATCGTCATCTACTTCCTCAAGTGAGAGCGGAGCTGAATCACCACATGGCACGAGAGAAGAAGCGTCGCTCGACCGGCCGCCGCAGCCCCCTGGCCACCGCAGCGCTCATCGGGATCGGCCTGCTCATCACGGGCGGCGGCTATGCCGCGGCGTCGGCAGCGGTCGCGTCGACCGCCGAGACCTCCCAGACCCAGACGGCGCTGACCGCCGAGGACGGCGAGAAGCTGTTCCAGGCCAACTGCGCCACCTGCCACGGCCTCGACCTGCAGGGCACCGACAACGGCCCCTCGCTCGTCGGCGTCGGCGAGCTGGCCGTGGAGTTCCAGGTGTCGACCGGCCGCATGCCGCTGCAGGCGCAGGGCCCGCAGGCCCCGCAGAAGCCCGTGCAGTTCACCGAGGAGCAGATCCAGGCCATGGCGGCCTACGTGCACTCGGTGGCCCCCGGCCCGAGCTACCCGTCCGACCACGTGCTGGACGGCGAGGGCGACGTGGCGCGCGGCGCCGAGCTGTTCCGCATCAACTGCGCCATGTGCCACAACGTGGCCGCCGCGGGCGGTGCCCTCACGGAGGGCAAGTACGCCCCGGACATCCTGGACACCAGCGGCCTGCACATCTACGCCGCCATGGTGACGGGGCCGCAGAACATGCCCGTCTTCAACGACATGAACCTCACGCAGGAAGACAAGCGCGACATCATCTCGGCGCTGCTCTATCAGCAGCAGATGGAGGCTCCTGGCGGCTTCACGCTCGGCTCGCTGGGACCGGTTTCCGAGGGCCTGTTCATCTGGATCTTCGGTATCGGCGCCCTCGTGGCGATCACGGTGTGGATCACCGCGAAGTCGAACTGACGCATGACGAACGAACGTTAAGTGACGAGGAGCACCATGGCACACGAGGGCGAAACGCAGGCGGTGGAGGCGTACCAGGCCTCCCCCGGCCTCGCCGTCCCTGTCTCAGACCCCGTGCGGAACCCGGGTCTGCCGCCGCACCGTGAGCGGATGACCGACAAGGACCCGAAGGCCGAGAAGGCCGCGGTCCGCACGGTCTACACGCTGTTCTACATCTCGGCCGCCGCGAGCCTCTGGGCCGTCGCCGCCTACATGCTGTTCCCGATCGAGGACGGATCCTTCCTCTCGATCCGCTACAACAACATGTTCATCGGCCTCGGCATCGCCGCCGCCCTGCTGTCGATCGGCATCGGCGCGATCCACTGGTCCAAGGCGCTCATGAGCGACAAGGAGTACGTCGAGGAGCGTCACAGCACGCGCGGCTCGGAGCCGACGCGCGCCGCCGCCGTCCAGGCGTTCTCGGACGCGAACGACGACTCGGGCTTCGGCCGCCGCAAGATGATCCGCAACTCGCTGTTCGTCGCGCTCGGCGCCTCGATCCTGCCCGGCCTCACCCTGTTCCGCGGTCTCGCGCCGATGGACCAGGACCCCGTGCACCTGCTCAAGCACACCATGTGGGAAGAGGGCATGCGCCTGGCCCGCGATCCCGAGGGCACGCCCATCAAGGCGTCGGAGGTCACCCTCGGCTCGGCCTTCCACGTCATCCCCGAGGAGCTCGCGAGCCTCGGCCACGACGAGGGCTACCTCGAGGAGAAGGCCAAGGCCATCGTGCTGCTCATGCGCCTGCTCCCCGAGCAGCTCATCGAGCGCGAGGAGCGCAAGGACTGGTCGTACGACGGCATCGTCGCGTACTCCAAGGTCTGCACCCACGTCGGCTGCCCCGTCGCCCTGTACGAGCAGCAGACGCACCACCTGCTCTGCCCGTGCCACCAGTCGCAGTTCGACGTGACCGAGGAGGCGAAGGTCATCTTCGGACCCGCCGCCCGGCCCCTGCCGCAGCTGCCGATCACCGTCGACGACGAGGGCTACCTCGTCGCCCGCAGCGACTTCACCGAGCCTGTCGGCCCGAGCTTCTGGGAGCGCCACGCATGAGCACCACCACGCTTCAGGAAGAGAAGAAGGACGACAAGCCGCTCGGCGGCAAGTTCGTCGGCGCCGCCGCCAACTACATCGACGAGCGCACCAGCCTGTCGGGCTTCGTCAAGGAGCTCGGCCGCAAGGTCTTCCCCGACCACTGGTCGTTCATGCTCGGCGAGATCGCGCTCTGGTCGTTCGTCGTCGTGCTCCTCTCGGGCACGTTCCTGACATTCTTCTTCCAGGCCTCGATGGTCGAGACCCACTACCACGGCGCCTACGAGCCCATGCGCGGCATCGCGATGTCGGCGGCGCTCGAGTCGACGCTGCACATCTCGTTCGACCTGCGCGGTGGCCTGCTCGTCCGCCAGATCCACCACTGGGCCGCGCTGGTCTTCGTGGCCGGCATCGGCGTGCACATGCTGCGCGTGTTCTTCACGGGCGCGTTCCGCAAGCCGCGCGAGCTGAACTGGGTGATCGGCTTCGTGCTGTTCATCCTGGCGATGGCCGAGGGCTTCACCGGCTACTCGCTCCCCGACGACCTGCTCTCGGGCAACGGCCTGCGCATCATCGACGGCATGATCAAGGGCATCCCTCTGATCGGCACGTGGACCTCGTTCCTGCTGTTCGGCGGCGAGTTCCCCGGAACCGACATCGTCGGCCGCCTCTACACGCTGCACATCCTGATCCTGCCGCTCCTGGTGATCGCCCTCGTGGGCCTGCACCTGCTGCTCATGATCGTGAACAAGCACACGCAGTTCGCCGGCCCCGGCCGCTCGAACGACAACGTCGTGGGCTACCCGATGATGCCCGTGTACATGGCCAAGATGGGCGGCTTCTTCTTCATCGTCTTCGGCGCGATCGTGCTGATCGCCTCGCTGGTGCAGATCAACCCCATCTGGAACTACGGCCCGTACGACCCGTCCCCGGTGTCGGCCGGTACCCAGCCCGACTGGTACATCGGCTTCGCGGACGGCGCCCTGCGTCTGGCCCCGTCGAACTGGGACATCCAGCTCGGCAACTACACGCTCTCGCTCGGCATCCTCGTGCCGGTCGCGATCCTCGGCGTCTTCATCGTGCTGGTGATGTTCTACCCGTTCATCGAGGCGTGGATCACGGGCGACAAGCGCGAGCACCACCTCGCCCAGCGCCCGCGCAACGCCGCGACGCGCACGGCGATCGGCGCCGCCGGTGTCGGCTTCTACGCCACGCTCTGGGCCGCGGCCTCGTCGGACATCATCGCGACCCACTTCGGGCTCACGATGGAGGGAGTGATCCACTTCCTGCAGGCGGTGCTCATCCTCGGCCCGTTCGTGCTGTACTTCATCACGAAGCGCGTGTGCCTGGCTCTGCAGAAGAAGGATCGCGAGATCGTCCTGCACGGCTACGAGTCGGGTCGCATCGTGCGTCTCCCCGGCGGCGAGTACCGCGAGGTGCACAAGCCGATGGACGAGTACGAGCGCTGGAAGCTCATCCCCGAGGCCGGCTACGAGCCGCTCGTGGTGCGCCCCAACGACCAGGGCAGGATCCCGGCGAGCGAGAAGTTCCGCGCGGCGCTGTCGCGCTGGTTCTTCGAGGACCGCCTCGCCCCGCTCACGCAGACGGAGCTCGACCAGGCCGACGCCCACCAGCGCCACGCGCTGGCCGAGTACGGCCCGAGCCCCGAGGAGACGCCGCAGTTCCGCCACGGCGGCGGCCACGCGGAGCTCGAGTCGGGCGACGACACCAAGCACTGATCGCACCGAAAGGGGCCCGGTCTTCGGACCGGGCCCCTTTCGCGTGTGCCTGTGCGTCGGTTTCCGTTTTCGCGTACACGTGTGCGGTGCGGGTGCGGTTCTGCGTTCGCGTGAGCGGTGGCGGTTCCGCGGGGACTGCGGGGTTCCGCCGCCCAGCGGGGCCCGGTTCGCTTCGCTCACCCCCTACTGGGCAGCGGAACCCCTCCGTCCCCGCTGTGCGCGCCGCGACCTCTCCGCGGAAACCCCCCGGTTGCTGAACGAAGTGAGCGCCAGCGAACGAAGATGAAGCGACCACAGCAACTCCATGACGCTTGCGCTGGTCGCTTCATCTCCGCGCCTCCGGCGCTCCGTTCAGCAACCGCTGGGGTACCCCTCCACAGCAACCGATCACTGTGCGAGCGAAGCGAGCGTGCGGGCGCTCATGCGCCCGGTCGGCATCGGCATAGCCGGTGATGTGCAGCTCCATGCCCCC